>NZ_JBHYUU010000106.1:0-29081 GCF_042749955.1 Kitasatospora sp. NPDC059462
CCCCAGGGCCCACCGGGCGCGGCGGCCTGCGGCGCCGGGACCGGCGGCGCGGCGGACGGCGCGAACGGGGGCGGTGGCGGCAGGGCGGGCGGCGGCAGGGCGGGCGGCGGCACCGACGGCCTCCCGCAGGACGCGCAGCCGAACGCCCCCTCCGCCGTGACCGCGCCGCAGGATGCGCAGATGGCCATGGACCGCGTCCCCCCGTCCGAACGAACGATCCCCTGGTCCCCCCAGGGCGCCCCTTTTCTCCCATCGGGTACGGACGGCTGTCAACCGGTCACCCGCCGCCGGAACGCGCGGCGGACCCCTCCGGGAACGTCCCGGAGGGGTCCGCGGGTGGCCTCCGCCCGGCCGGGCGCCCGGTCAGACCTGCTTCTTCGGCACCTCCGGGACCGCCAGCAGCGGCAGCCGCAGCGCGCCGAACGCGCCGTCCGGCACCGCCGGGGCGGCGGGCGGGACGGGCGCGATGCGGCGGTACTCCTCGCCGGGCGCCGGGCGGAGGTCCGGCTCGCCCTTGTTCGGCCACAGCGACATGGCCCGCTCGGCCTGCGCCGTGATGGTCAGCGACGGGTTGACGCCGAGGTTGGCGGAGACGGCGGCGCCGTCCACCACGCTGATCCCGGGATGCCCGTAGAGCCGGTGGTACGGGTCGACCACACCGGTCAGCGGGGAGTCGCCGATCGGGCAGCCGCCCAGGAAGTGCGCGGTCATCGGGATGTCGAAGATCTCGCCGACGCTGCCGCCGGGGAAGCCGTTGATCTCCTCGGCGAGCGCCCGGGCGCCGCGCTCGGCGGCCGGGATCCAGGTCGGGTTGGGCGCGCCGTGGCCCTGGCGGGAGGTCAGCGTGCCCTTGCCGAGGCCCTTCTCCTTCAGCGAGACGGTGATCGAGTTGTCCAGGGACTGCATCACCAGGCCGATGATCGTCTTCTCGGACCAGCGGTGCTGGTTCATCGACCGGGCGAAGGTCACCGGGTGCTTGACCGAGTTGCCGAGGTAGCGCAGCCAGCGCGGGACCCGCCCGCCGCCGGCGACCTGGGCGATCGACAGCGCGCCCATCGCGTTGGAGCCCTTGCCGTAGCGGACCGGCTCGATGTGGGTGTTCTCGTCCGGGTGGATCGAGGAGGTGATCGCCACGCCCTTGGTGAAGTCCGCGCGGGCGCCGTACCGCCGGTCGGTGGTCTGCGCGCCCACCAGCGCCTCGGAGTTGGTCCGGGTCAGCTCGCCGAGCCGGGCGGAGATCCGGGGCAGGTGGCCGGCCGCCCGCATCCGGTGCAGCAGGCTCTGGGTGCCGTAGGTGCCGGCCGCGACCACCACCCGGGCGGCGGTGACGGTCCGCGCCCCGGCCTTGACCGGGTCGGTGGTGGACCGGCCGTCGGTGCGCCGGACGTCCACCGCGAAGCCCTCGCCCCGCTCGCGGATCCGGGCCACCGTGGTGAGCGGGTGGATCTCGGCGCCGCCCCGCTCGGCCAGGTACAGGTAGTTCTCGGTGAGCATGTTCTTGGCGCCGTGCCGGCAGCCGGTCATGCACTCGCCGCACTCGACGCAGGCCCGGCGGGCCGGACCGGCCCCGCCGAAGTACGGGTCCGCCACCTCGCCGCCGGGTTCCGCCTTCGCCGTGCCGTCGCCGTCCTCGCCGTCGCCGAAGAAGACCCCGACCGGCGCCAGGTGGAAGGTGTCGCCGACGCCCATCCGCTCGGCGGCGGCCCGCAGGTGGACGTCGGAGGGGGTGACGGTCGGGTTGAGCCGCACCCCGAGCATCCGCCGCGCCTGGTCGTAGAACGGCGCCAGCTCCTCCTGCCAGTCGGTGATGTGGCGCCACTGGCGGTCCTCGAAGAACGCCTTCGGCGGCACGTACAGGGTGTTGGCGTAGTTCAGCGAGCCGCCGCCGACCCCGGCGCCCGCCAGGATCATCACATTGGCCAGCAGGTGGATGCGCTGGATGCCGTAGAGGCCGAGCTTCGGCGCCCACAGGTAGTTGGCGACGTCCCAGGAGGTCGTGGGCAGCTCGTCGCGGTCGAAGCGGCGTCCGGCCTCCAGGACGGCGACCCGGTACCCCTTCTCGGTCAGCCGCAGCGCCGAGACCGAACCGCCGAACCCGGAGCCGACCACCACCACGTCGTAGTCGAACTCCCGGTCCTCAGCCGAACCCACCATCTGCCACTGCTCCTTCGGAAGTCGTCCACGAAACGGGGAGGGCCGGCCGGCGCCGGGGCTACCTGACGCGCAGGGCCTTCAGCATCCGCAGTCCGGCGGTCATCACCGCCGCGTACTGCCGGTCGTCCTGGCCGAGCGCGGGCGCCAGCGGCAGCAGCCGCTGGCTGGCGATCGTCTGCGCCTCGGTGAACCGCAGGATGCCCTCGGCGCCGTGCCGCCGGCCGAGGCCGGAGTCGCCCATGCCGCCCATCGGCGAGGCGGCCGAGCCGTACGCCGCGCCGTAGGCCTCGTTGACGTTGACCGTGCCGGTGCGCAGCCGGGCCGCGACCGCCCGGCCGCGCCGGACGTCCCGGGTCCAGACGCTGGAGTTGAGGCCGTACGGGGTGGAGTTGGCGGCGGCCACCGCCTCGTCCTCGGTGTCGAAGCGGTAGACGGAGACGACCGGGCCGAAGGTCTCCTCGCCGCACACCGCCATGTCCGGGGTGACGCCGTCCAGGATGGTCGGCTCGAAGAAGAACGGGCCGAGGTCCGGGCGGGCCCTGCCGCCGGCCACGACGGTGGCGCCGGCCTCGACCGCCTCCTCGACGTGCCGGGTGGTGGTCTCCAGCTGCCGGGCGGAGACCAGCGAGCCCATGTCGGCCCCGTAGGCGAGGCCGCCGCCGAGCCGCAGCGCCCGGGTGCGGGCGGCGAACTTGGCGAGGAACTCGTCGGCCACCGAGCGGTGCACCAGCAGCCGCTCGATCGAGATGCAGAGCTGGCCGGCCGAGGAGAAGCAGGCCCGGACGGCGCCCTCGGCGGCCCGGTCGAGGTCGGCGTCGGCGAGCACCAGCATGGCGTTCTTGCCGCCGAGTTCGAGCGAGGCGCCGACCAGCCGGCCGGCGGCCCGCCGGGCCACGTCGCGGCCGGTGCGGGTGGAGCCGGTGAACGAGACGTAGTCGCCGTGCTCGACCACCGCCGGGCCGATCACCGGGCCGTCGCCGATCACGATCTGCCACAGGTCGGCCGGCAGCCCGGCCTCGACCAGCAGCTCGCGGGCCCAGAGCGCGGTCAGCGCGGTCTGCGTGTCCGGCTTGTTGACCACCGCGTTGCCCGCCACGAAGGCCGGCAGGGCGTCGCCGACGGACAGCTCCAGCGGGTAGTTCCACGGCGAGATGTGGCCGATCACGCCCTTGGGCCGGCGGGCCTCGACGGCCTGGGTGAGCAGCGGCACCGCGCCGAGGTGCCGCTTGTCGCGCAGGTAGGACGGCGCGGAGCGGCCGTAGTGCCGGGCGGCGATGGCGACCGCGAGGACCTCCTCGAAGGCGTGCAGCCGGGCCTTGCCGGTCTCCGCCTGGATCAGGTCGAGCACCTCGTCCTGCCGCTTGATCAGCAGGTCGTGGAAGCGCAGCAGCACGGCGGCGCGGCGGCGGACCGGCAGCGCGGCCCAGGCCGGCTGGGCGCGCCGGGCCAGCTCGAAGGCGACCTCGACGTCCGCCGGGGTGGACTGCGGCAGTCCGGCCAGCCGCTCGCCGGTCAGCGGGGCGACGGTCTCCACCACGCTGGGTTCGCCGGTGGCGGTGACCCCGGCGGCGAGCCGGGCGACCAGGGACGGCGGCACGGCCGAGGCGACGGTGCGACCGCCGCCGGGCGCGGCGGGGTTGCGGCCCGGCGCGCCGGTGCCGGCGGGGTCATTGGCCGTGGCAGCTGCAGTGAGGTCCGTCATAGGGCGCAGCCTAGGCGCTCGGCGCCCGGTTCGGTACCCGTCGGTAACAACAAACCGGGGGCCCGGCGGCTGCTGCGGTCAGCGGGTGGGGGTGAAGTAGTGCAGCACCGCGTTGAAGCGCTGCTCGGCCTCGTTCCACTCGTTGCCCCGCTCCGGGCTGGACGAGTAGATCGCGTAGCTGGTGCCGTCCGTGTCGATGAACTCGGCCTCGATCGCGCGGCGGCGGCCGCCCTCCTTGGCCAGGTAGCTGAACTCCCAGACCGCCGCCTCGTGGCCGTTCACCGCGACGCTGGTCAGCCGGTGCTGCTTGTACTCCTTCATCAGGGAGACGGTGGTCTCCATCTGCCGCATGTGCTCCAGCGGCCTGACCGACTGGCCCACGGTGACCGCGAACTGCAGGTAGTGCACCTTGTCGTCGGGGCTGTAGTAGATCTGGTTGGAGGACGTGCTGGTGCGCTGCCAGGCCGGTGTGGCCGTCGGCAGCGGGAAGCGGAAGCCCGCCGGGTCGTCCACCCAGTGGTAGCCGACGGGCGGCGCGGGCGTGCCGTCGCCGGGTCCGCTCGGCTGCGGCTCGGCCGGGACCGGCGTCGGCCGGGCCGTCCCCGGCCCGCCGTCGCGGCCCGCCAGGCGGACCACCCCGGCGGCCCCGGCGGCCAGGACCGCCACCGCGACCGCCAGCACCAGCAGCGTTCGTCGGCGCCTGGCCGGTCCGCGCACCGGCGTATCGGCGTACGCCACCGGCGCGACCGGCGCGGTGGGCTCCCCCTCGGTGAGCTCGTGCGCCGGGTCGGCCCCGACGGGCGGCACCGGCGGCGTCTCCTCCGCCGCGGCGGCGGCCACGGCCGCCACCGGACGCGGCACGGTGACCGCCTCGGACGAGCCGTCCGGCTCACCCGATCCCGGCGGCCCGCCCGCCTCGCCCGACCGGTCCACCACCGGCACCGACTGGGTCGGCATCCGCACCGGCGCGACCGGCTTGAATCCGAGGGTGTGCCCGGCTTGCACCTCGGCCAGCATCCGGGCCGCCTCGTCCGCGGTCGGCCGCTCCGCCGGGTCCTTGGCCATCAGCGCGGCCAGCACCGGCCCCAGCGGGCCCGCGCGGCGCGGCTCCGGCAGCGGATCGCCGACCACCGCGGCCAGGGTGGTCAGCGGCGAGGTGCGGCGGAACGGCGAGTCGCCCTCCACCGCCGCGTACAGCGTCGCCCCGAGCCCCCACAGGTCGGAGGCCGGACCCGGCCGCTCGCCCTGCGCCCGCTCCGGCGCCAGGTAGTCCGGCGAGCCGACCAGGTCGCCCGGGCGGGTCAGCTCCGCCGAGCCCTCGTACGTCGCGATCCCGAAGTCCAGCAGCACCGCCCGCCCGGTCCCGTGCTCCAGCAGCACGTTGGCCGGCTTCACGTCCCGGTGCAGCACGCCCAGCTGGTGGCCCCGGTGCAGCGCGGCCAGCACCTGGCCGCCCACCTCGGCGGCGGCGCGCGGCGGCAGCGTGCCGTCCTGGCTGATCACGTCGGCCAGCGAACGGCCGTCGACCAGCTCCATGACGATCCACGGCCGGCCGTCCTGCTCCAGCACGTCGTGCACGGTGATCACCCCGGGATGCTTGATCCGGGCGGCCGCGGAGGCCTCCCGCTTCATCCGGGCGTGCAGGATCTCCAGCTCCTCCTCCGGGAGGTGGCTGACGGTCAGCTCCTTGACGGCGACCTCGCGGTCCAGCATCCGGTCCCGGGCCCGCCACACGGTGCCCATCCCGCCGCGGCCCAGCCGCTCACCCAGCTCGTAGCGCCCGGCCAGTAGCCGCTCCGCCTCGGCCGAATCCGGCCGGTCCTGCGCGCCCATCCGCGACGCTCCCCCTCATCCACCTGCCGTCACCGCGACGGAGGGCCCGGCGCAGACCACTCGGTGCAGACCACTGAATCGAACAATCCCACGGACACATTAGGCGCCCCGGGCTCCCCCCGGTAATCTCCCCCACCCGCCACGGTGGCCGCCACCGTTCCACCGGCCCCGTCAGCCTGCGAACAGCACCACGGCCGCCACCCCGAGGAGCAGCAGCAGGAACACGCCGCCGACCAGCAGCGGGCCCAGCATCGCCGGCGGGATCCGCGGCGGCCGGGCCGGCCCGGACTGCTCCGCCCGCCCCGCGCCCGCCGCACCACGGCGCTCCGCCGCACCGCGCTTCCCGGCCGCACCGCGCCTGCCGGGCGGGCGCCGCGGCTCCGGCAGCGGCGCCACCGGCTCGCCGGCCACCGGCTCCGGCGCGCCCGCCAGCAGCTCCGCCAGCTCCGCACGGACCTCCGCCGCCGTCGGCCGCCGCGCCGGATCGGGCTGCACCAGCCGCTCCACCAGCGGCCCCAGCGGACCGCACGCCTCCGAGGGCACCCGCCGGCCCTCCCGCACCGCCGTCACCAGCTCCGGCACCCCGCTCTCCGGGTACGGCGCGCGGCCGGTCGCCATCCGGTGCAGCAGCACCCCGAGCGCCCAGCAGTCACCGGCCGGGCCGCCGTCCAGCGGCCAGCGCTCCGCCACCGCGCCGACCAGCTCGGCCCGGATCTCGTAGCGGCGCCGCCCACCGGGGCCGCCCAGCTCCTCGGCCAGCACCTCCTCGGCCACCCCCGGGAGCAGCCCGCCCAGCAGCGCCGCGCCGTCCTCGCAGACCAGCACCGACCCGGCGGTCAGGTTCCCGTGCGCCAGCCCCGCGTCGTGCAGCGCCCGCAACGCCGCGGCGAGGTCCGCCGCGACCTCGGCGGCCCGGTACGGCGGCAGCGGGCCCTCCGCCAGCAGCGCTTCCAGCGGCCGGCCGGCCGGCCGCTCCTCGACGGTCCAGAGCAGCTCGCCCTCGACGAACGCCCCGGCGCCCTGCAGCAGCCGCGGGTGCCGCGGCGCGGCGGCGCCGACCGCCGCCACCCGGCGCACCAGCCGCTCGCCCTGCACCGGTTCCCCGGCGTCCGGATCCCGCCCCCCGGTCAGCGCCGCGGGCAGCTCCCACCCGCGCAGCCGGACGACGTCCCCGCTCCCTTCGTCCACGGCGAACGCGTCCGGCGTCTCCGGACGGTCCGTCAGCCGGTAACGCCCCGCCAGCACCTGCCCCGGGCCCGCTCGCATGCGTGTTCCTCTCCGCTCACCGTCGCCAAGCCTAGGGCCTGGGCGCGGCCGACACGGCGTACGTGCCCCGGATTACCCTCGGTCCCATGGACTGGACCGATCTGATCGACGCGGCCTTCGACGTGGCCGGCAACAGCAGCAGTGACAACCGGGCGGCGGCCCTGCGCACCGTCGAGGCGAACGTCGCCGCCGACGAGAAGCCCGTCGCCTCCACGGCCGGACGCCACCCCGACCACTTCCGCAAGGGCGTCCTGGTCCTGACCACCCGTCGGCTGCTCTTCCTCAAGGACGGCAAGCCCCCGGTTCCGGTTCCGCTGGACGCGGTCACCGACGCGACCGTCACCCGGACCAGGATCAACGGCGAGGTGCTGCTGGTGGTCGCGCTGACCGGCTCGCACCGCTTCGAGGACGTGGTCAAGGCCGAGGTCTTCGCCGAGCAGGTGCGCGCCACCGCCCGGCTGGTCCGCGAGGCCGCCTCCCGGCAGGCCCTCGCCGCCCCGGCGCCCGCCGGCCCCGCCCCCGCGGCCTCCTCCGGCGCCGAGCTGCTGGACCAGCTGGAGCGGCTGGCCGCGCTGCACACCGCCGGCGCCCTCACCGACGAGGAGTTCACCCGGGCGAAGCAACGCCTCATCGGCTGACGGCCCGCCGTCCCGTTCGTCAGCCCGCGGGCTGGAAGGTGTCGAACGCGATCTGCCGGGCCTCGGCGTTCTGCGGCGCGGCCCAGTCCGCGTCCGGCGTCGTCCAGTAGATGGCGTAGCCGTACTTGGCCGGGGAGCCGGTGACGAAGCCGCGGTTCAGCGAGTGCGTCCGCGAGCTGCCGCTGATCCACTCCCAGTCGGCCGCGTTGGTCCACTCCCGGTAGGCGACGGACTGCAGCTGCACCCGCTGGTAGTTGGTCACCTGGCCGCGCAGCCCGGGCTCGGCCTCCTGCCAGTCGGCGAGCGCGCTCGCGCCCGGTGTGGTCGTCCACTCGATCCGCAGGGTGCTGCCGTTGCCCTTGAAGGTCCGGCGGATCGGCTCCGAGCCCGACGGCTGCAGCCAGTCGGGCAGCACGATCGAGAAGCCGGCCGGGTCCTTGTACTCGTGGTACCCGGCCGGCACGACCGCCCCGGTGGCCGTCGGCGCCGGGGTGGTGGGCGTGGGGGTCGGGGTCGGCGTCGGGGTGGGCGTCGGCGTCGGGGTCGGGGTCGGGGCGGGCTCGGGGGCGGCGCTCTCCGCCGGGGCGGAGGTCTCCGGGGCCGTCTCCGGAGCCGTCTCCGGAGCCGTCTCCGGAGCCGTCTGCGGGCCGGTCTCCGGCGCCGTGCCGCCCGCGGCGGTGTCCGTGACCGCCACCACCGGAGCGGTGCCGCCCGCGCCGGACGCCGTGCCGTCCCCGGAGCCGCCCAGCGCCTGGACCAGCGCGACCACGCCCGCGATCAGCAGCAGCACCACCACGACCGTCGCCACCGCCAGCCGCCGCCGTCCGGTGCGCGGGTCCGCCCCGGCCGCCTGGGTGGCGCCCAGCGTCCATTCACTGGTCACCGGGCGGGCCGCCTCGGTCTCCTCGCCCGGCGCCCCCGACGGCGCCGACGGCCCCGCCGCACCGGACGCCCCGGACGGCTTCGCGGACGCCGCCGCCCCCTCGGGCCCCGGCACCGCCGGCGCCGCCGGCGACTCGCCGCTGCCGGCGTCCCCGGCCAGGCTGCCCACCCGGACCGTCCCGAGCAGCCCGCCGACCGGCGGCTTCCCACCGCGCTCCGCGACCGGCACCGCCTGCTCGGTGGTCGACTCGGCCCGCGCGGTCGCCTCCGCGACCACCCGCTTCAGCATCGACCGGGTCTGCGAGGCGGTCAGCCGCTGCGCCGGGTCCTTGGCCAGCAGCCCCTCGATCACCGGCAGCAACGGCCCGGCGTTCGCCGGGGCGGCCAGCTCCTCCGTCATCACCGCGGTCAGGGTGGCCAGCGCCGAGCCCCGGTCGTACGGGGGACGTCCCTCGACCATCGCGTACAGCGTGCCGCCCAGCGACCACAGGTCGGCCGGCGGCCCGGGCTTCTGCCCCTGGGCCCGCTCCGGGGAGATGTAGGAGGGCGCGCCGACCAGCATGCCGGTGGAGGTCACCGAGGTGTCGCCCTCCACGCTGGCGATGCCGAAGTCGGTGAGCACCACCCGGCCGTCCTCGCCGATCAGCACGTTGGACGGCTTGACGTCACGGTGCAGGATGCCGAGCGCGTGCGCGGCGCTCAGCACGCCGAGGACGTCCAGCGCGATCTCCGCCGCCCGGGCCGGCGCCAGCGGGCCGTCCTCGCGGACCACGTCGGCCAGCGACCGGGACTCGACCAGCTCCATGACGATCCACGGCCGGTCGTCCTCCTCGACCACGTCGAAGACGGTGACCGCCGAGTTGTGCCGGATCCGCGCCGTCGCCTTGGCCTCGCGCAGGGTGCGGACAATGAGCCGGTGCTTCTCGTCCTCGTCCACGCTGGCGTTCATCCGCAGTTCCTTGACCGCGACCGTCCGGCCCAGCATCTCGTCCTCGGCGCGCCAGACGGTGCCCATGCCGCCGCGCCCGAGCACCGCGTTCAGCCGGTAGCGTCCGGCCAGGAGGCGGCCGGTGGAACCCTGCGCCTGGGTCATTCGGAACGTTCCCCCATGTGCTGCGGCGGTCGTGGTGACGGCACGTCGGACCGGCGTCGGGCCCGAACGCCCAAGCCTCCATCATCCCCTGTCACGCGCGCCCCCGACCACCCGGCCCCCGGCCACCCTGGCACGCCCCCCGGCCGGGGGCGGCGCTCCGTGCCCGATCTGTGATCGAAAACTCTGTCGGCCCCGCTCCGGACCCTGCTACCGTGCGGCAGCTCACCGTCTTTCCGGGGGGAACACGACGTCCATGACCGCATCCGCACCGGGCGCTGACGGCCAGTCGGGCCGCCCGCCCACGGCCCCGCACTTCTCGGTCGCGCCGGAACCGGAGACCCCGGAGGGGTACGTGGCCCCCGGCATGCCCGGTGCCCCGGTGGCCGGTTACCGCCCCGCCGCCCCGGGAGAGCGCCGCCGCCGGAACCGGACGGGTGCGGCCGTCGCGCTGGCCGTCCTCGCGATGCTGGCCGGCGCCGCGGCGTTCGGCTGCGCTCCGGCCCGCGCCGAGCCCACCGTCGGCTGGCTGGCCATCGCCCCCGCGGCGGCGGTCGCCCTGCCGCTGGGACGGCTCGGCGGCCCGGGCCGGCTGCTGCCGCCGCTGGGCGCCGTGCTGGCGGCCGGCGCGCTGTTCCTCGGCCAGCTGCTCGGGCAGCTCCGCCGGCTGCACCACCTGGCCGGCACCGGGTACGGGGAGCTGCTGCGCGACGCCCTCCCGCTGTGGCGCGGCGACCGCCGCCCGCTGGACCTGGTCTTCTACGGCATCGCGCTGATCGGCGGCTTCCTGCTGACCCGCCGCGCCGCCGCCCGGCAGTAGCCCGGGTACGGCGCGGGCCCCCGTCGCGGCGCGCGACGGGGGCCCGGGGCGGGCGGCGGCCGGGACGGCTCAGCGGTGGTTGAGCGCCGGGTTGACGGTCACCTCGACCCGCTGGAACTCCTTGAGCTCGGTGTAGCCGGTGGTCGCCATCGCCCGGCGCAGCGCGCCGAACAGGTTCATGGTGCCGTCGGGGGTGTGCGACGGGCCGGCGAGGATCTCCTCGGTGGTGCCGACGGTGCCGAGGTCGACCCGCTTGCCGCGCGGCAGCTCCTCGTGGACGGCCTCCATGCCCCAGTGGTAGCCCTTGCCGGGCGCGTCGGTGGCACGGGCCAGCGCGGCACCGATCATCACCGCGTCGGCGCCGCAGGCGACCGCCTTCGGGATGTCGCCGCTGTAGCCGACGCCACCGTCCGCGATGACGTGCACGTAGCGGCCGCCGGACTCGTCCATGTAGTCGCGGCGGGCGGCGGCCACGTCGGCGACGGCGGTGGCCATCGGCACCTGGATGCCGAGCACGTTGCGGGTGGTGTGCGCGGCGCCGCCGCCGAAGCCGACCAGCACGCCGGCCGCACCGGTGCGCATGAGGTGCAGCGCGGCGGTGTAGGTGGCGCAGCCGCCGACGATGACCGGGACGTCCAGCTCGTAGATGAACTGCTTCAGGTTGAGCGGCTCGGCCGCGCCGGAGACGTGCTCGGCGGAGACGGTGGTGCCGCGGATGACGAAGACGTCGACCCCGGCGTCCACGACGGCCTTGGAGAACTCGGCGGTGCGCTGCGGCGAGAGCGCGGCGGCGGTGACCACGCCGGAGTCGCGGACCTCCTGGATCCGCTGCTTGATCAGCTCGGCCTTGATCGGCTCGGCGTAGATCTGCTGCAGGCGGCGGGTCGCGGCGGCCTCGTCGGAGATCGCGGCGATCTCGTCGAGCAGCGGCTGCGGGTCCTCGTAGCGGGTCCAGAGGCCTTCCAGGTTCAGCACGCCCAGGCCGCCGAGGCGGCCGATGGTGATGGCCTGCTGCGGGGAGACCACGCTGTCCATCGGCGCGGCCAGGAACGGCAGCTCGAAGCGGTAGGCGTCGATCTGCCAGGCGATCGAGACCTCCTTCGGGTCACGCGTACGGCGGCTGGGGACGACGGCGATGTCGTCGAAGGAGTACGCCCGGCGGCCGCGCTTGCCTCGCCCGATCTCGATCTCAGTCACTTCGAGCCCTTCTGGTGGTGTTGCTCATGCCCGCCGGGTCACCCCGGCCGCCCCCCAGTATCCCGCACCCGCCCGCCGTCGCACGGCGCCGCCCGCCCGCGCTCCCCCGGCGGGCGGGCGCCGGACAGCCCGCGGGGCCCGCCACCGAGGGTGACGGGCCCCGCGACCGGGTGCCGGGATCAGCGGCGGGCGCTGTAGTTCGGCGCCTCGACGGTCATCTGGATGTCGTGCGGGTGGCTCTCCTTGAGGCCCGCCGAGGTGATCCGGACGAACCGGCCCTTGCTCTCCATCTCGGCGACGCTGGCGGCGCCGACGTAGCCCATGGTCTGGCGCAGGCCGCCGACCAGCTGGTGGAGCACCGCGGCGAGCGGGCCGCGGTAGGGCACCTGGCCCTCGATGCCCTCGGGGACCAGCTTGTCGTCCGAGGCGACCTCGGCCTGGAAGTAGCGGTCCTTGGAGTAGGAGCGGCCCTGGCCGCGGGACTGCATGGCGCCCAGCGAGCCCATGCCGCGGTAGGACTTGTACTGCTTGCCGTTGATGAACAGCAGCTCGCCCGGGGACTCCTCGCAGCCGGCCAGCAGCGAGCCCAGCATCACGGTGTCGGCACCGGCGGCGAGCGCCTTGCCGATGTCGCCCGAGTACTGCAGGCCGCCGTCGCCGATGACCGGCACGCCGGCCGCCTGACAGGCCAGCGCGGCCTCGTAGATCGCGGTGACCTGCGGGACGCCGATGCCGGCGACCACGCGGGTGGTGCAGATGGAGCCCGGGCCGACGCCGACCTTGACGCCGTCCACGCCGGCGTCGATCAGCGCCTGGGCGCCGTCACGGGTGGCGACGTTGCCGCCGACCACGTCGACCTTCACGGCCGACTTGATCTTCTCGATCCAGGCCAGCGCGTTGTGGCTGTGGCCGTGCGAGGTGTCGACGACCAGGAAGTCCACGCCCGCCTCGACCAGGGCCTGGGCGCGGTCGAAGGCCTCGGCGCTGGCGCCGACGGCCGCGCCGACCAGCAGCCGGCCCTCGGCGTCCTTGGCGGCGTTCGGGTACTGCTCGGCCTTGACGAAGTCCTTGACCGTGATGAGGCCCTTGATCCGGCCGTCGTCGTCGACCAGCGGCAGCTTCTCGATCTTGTGGCGGCGCAGCAGCGCCATCGCGTCGACGCCGGAGATGCCGACCTTGCCGGTGATCAGCGGCATCGGGGTCATGATCTCGCGGACCTGGCGGGTGCGGTCCGTCTCGAAGGCCATGTCACGGTTGGTGACGATGCCGAGCAGCTTGCCGCTCTCGTCGGCGATCGGCACGCCGGAGATCCGGAACTTGGCGCAGAGCGCGTCGGCCTCCGCGAGGGTGGTCTGCGGGCCGACCGTGATCGGGTCGGTGACCATGCCGGACTCGGAGCGCTTCACCAGGTCGACCTGGTTGGCCTGGTCCTCGACCGACAGGTTGCGGTGCAGGACGCCGACGCCGCCCTGACGGGCCATCGCGATCGCCATCCGCGACTCGGTGACCTTGTCCATCGCCGCGGAGAGCAGCGGGATGTTGACGCGCACGTTGCGGGAGACCCGCGAGGAGGTGTCGACCTGGTTCGGCAGCACCTCGGACGCCCCCGGCAGCAGCAGGACGTCGTCGTACGTGAGTCCGAGCATCGCGAACTTCTCGGGTACGCCTGCGGCGTTGTAAGACATTTCGGGGGTACCTTCCGTGGCCGGCTCGATCAGCTCGCGCCCTGGGGGTGAGGGGCGCTGTCATCGGCTCACTCGCTCGGACCGCCTAAAGCGCGGTGGCTTTTCGGAGGATCCTCCAGGGGATCCCCGCGCACACCGTCGAATCTTTGGCGACCCGCCCAGGCGCCGATACCCCATGGTACTGGCACCGCGAATGCGCTCTCGTGTGCCCTTGACAACACAGCCCGGCCGTGGCCCATTCCGGGTTCTAGGACGACTCCTCCGCGAGCGCCCGCAGCCGGCTGAGCGCACGGTGCTGGGCGACCCGGACGGCCCCCGGCGACATCCCCAGCACCTCGCCGGTCTCCTCCGCGGAGAGCCCGGCGGCCACCCGCAGCAGCACCAGCTCGCGCTGCCGGGCCGGCAGGTTGGAGAGCAGTTCCTTGGCCCAGGCCGCGTCGCTGCTGAGCAGCGCGCGCTCCTCCGGGCCGAGCGCGTCGTCCGGCACCTCCGGCAGGTCGTCCTGCGGGATCACCGTCGAGCCGGGTCCGCGCATCGCGGCCCGCTGCAGATCGGCGATCTTGTGCGCGGCGATCCCGTAGACGAAGGCCTCGAAGGGGCGGCCCTGGTCCTTGTACCGGGGAAGCGCGCAGAGGACCGCGACGCAGACCTCCTGCGCGATGTCGTCCACGTGGTGCCGGGCACCGCCGGGCAGCCGGACCAGCCGGCCGCGGCAGTACCGCAGGGCCAGCGGGTGGACGTGGGCGAGCAGCGCGTCGATCGCGGGTCCCTCGCCGCGGACGGCGGCCGCGACCAGTTCGGCGAGCGCGCCGGGTCCGCCGTCCGGTTCCGCGTACGCCGGGCCGGGCCCGGGCGCGGAGGGCTCGGCCTCCACCGGGTCCGCCTCACCGGGAGCCCCGGTCACGTCGTCACGCATCGGTCCATGGTGCCTGGTCGCGCGGGAAAACGCGGCACCGCGTCCGGAGTTGTGCACCGGAACGTTATGCGGTGCCGTACCGGTCCGCACCACCGGCCCCTCCTGCACCGTCCCGCCTCCCGCCCCGCCGCTCCGGGCGGTCCCGTCCGCGGCGCCGTCCGCCGAGTCTCCTGCGGCTGCGTGGTTCGCCGCAGTTCCTGCCCGCTGGTCCCCGAGGTGCTCCACTCCTCCATGGTGCAACCTCGGGACCGTAACGTCACACGCCCCGGCACGGACAATCGCGCGGAGCGTGCCGGAACCGGCGACGCCGGCGGCGGTCAGCGGACCAGGCCCCAGCGGAAACCCAGCGCCACCGCGTGCGCGCGGTCCGAGGCACCGAGCTTCTTGAACAGCCGTCGGGCGTGGGTCTTGACGGTGTCCTCGGAGAGGAACAGCTCACGGCCGATCTCGGCGTTGCTGCGGCCGTGGCTCATGCCTTCGAGCACCTGGATCTCACGCGCCGTCAGGGTCGGCGCCGCGCCCATGTCCGGGCTGCGCAGCCGGCGCGGGGCGAGCCGCCAGGTCGGGTCGGCGAGGGCCTGGGTGACGGTGGCCCGCAGTTCGGCGCGCGAGGCGTCCTTGTGCAGGTACCCGCGGGCGCCCGCGGCGACCGCGAGGGCGACGCCGTCGAGGTCCTCGGCGACGGTGAGCATGATGATCCGCGCGCCGGGGTCGGCGGAGAGCAGTCGCCGGACCGTCTCCACCCCGCCGAGGCCGGGCATCCGGACGTCCATCAGGACGAGATCGGAGCGGTCGGCCACCCAGCGGCGGAGGACCTCCTCCCCGTTCGTCGCGGTGGTGACCCGGTCGACACCGGGTACGGTCGCGACCGCGCGGCGAAGCGCCTCGCGGGCGAGCGGGGAATCGTCGCAAACGAGAACGGAAGTCATGACCGTCGTCCTCCGCAGCTGATCCGCGTCACGTTGAGCCTCCTGGCTGGTACGAACCTCTTCGACACGGCCGATCGGCGTCAGACTCCGTGCTGATCGCCTGAGATTCCCCGCGATCGTTCCCGACGTCCGGCGTCCGCTAACCGCCTCCGCACTTCCAACGACCGTCACCCGAATGAGTTACGGCCTTCGGAGCCATCTCCACCACTGTACGTGGCCGACCCGTTACCGATCAGCCGCATCGCGGTGCACACGCCGCACTTTTGCGCAGCTCGCGCGCGGTCGGCGTACAACCCGCACACCCGCGCGGGTCCGCGCGCGCCCGTCGGCCACCCGATTGCCCCATCCGCGCCCGGCGGTCGCCGACCGGGACGCCACGCCCACTTTGCCCGTTTTTAGAGCTTTTGTATGGTCATTGACTGTTGTGCCACTCTGTGGGTGACTTGTCCATGGAGTTGCCGTAAGTCATATTTCCAGGTGTCCACACCGCGCCGGACGCCCCGCCGTGCCGCCGCCGACGCAACCCGCCGGCGACCGGCCCGCGGTCGACGACCTCTGAAGGGAATGAGCCATGGCAGATTTCTCCCGACTCCCCGGCCCCAACGCGGACCTCTGGGACTGGCAGCTCTCCGCGGCCTGCCGCGGCGTGGACAGCTCGCTCTTCTTCCACCCCGAGGGCGAGCGCGGCGCGGCCCGCAGCTCGCGCGAGGCGAGCGCCAAGGAGGTCTGCATGCGCTGCCCCGTGCGCACCGAGTGCGCCGCCCACGCGCTCGCGGTCCGTGAGCCGTACGGCGTCTGGGGAGGCCTGACCGAGGACGAGCGCGAGGAGATGATGGGCCGTTCGCGTCACCGCCTGGTGGAGGTGCCGCTCGCCGCACCGGGCGCGGCCCAGCAGTAGCACGGCGACTCCGCCTCCCGGGAAGAAACGTTTCTTCTCGGCATGAGGCCTGCCCGGGGCCGCCACCGCCCGGGGCCACCACCGGCCCGCGCCGGCCGGTCAGCGCCCGGCCGCGGCCCCCGCCAGCCGCTCCAGCATCAGCGCCACCGCCGGCACCTCGGCGAGGTCCGGCAGGGTCAGCGCGACCACCTGCCGCACCGCCGGCGCCCCCGACGCGGCGTGCACCGCCACCGGCACCACCCCGTCCGGGCGCACCGACTCCAGCGCCAGCCCGGGCAGCACCGCCACCCCGAGCCCGGCGGCCACCAGCCCGACCACCGCCGGGTAGTCGTCCGTCGCGAAGTCGATCCGCGGCTCGAAGCCGGCACCCGCGCAGAGCTCCACCAGGTGCCCGCGGCACTGCGGGCAGCCCGCGATCCACTGCTCCCCCGCCAGCTCGCCCAGCTCCACCGGCCCGCCGCGCCCGGCCAGCCGGTGCCCGACGGGCAGCAGCCCGACCAGCGGGTCGTCCAGCAGCGGGGTGGCCACCAGATCGGACCAGTCGGCCCCCGCGCTCAGCTGCTGGGCCTCCAGATTGGCCTCGGCGCGCGCCTCCCTGGGGGTGCCGTGCGCGGGCGCCGGCGCCGGCGCGAGGGCGGATCCGGGGGCCTGCGGGTAGCGGAAGGCGAGCGCGATCTCGCACTCGCCGCCGCGCAGCATCGCCAGCGACTCCGGCGGCTCCGCCTCGACCAGCGACACGCGCACGCCCGGATGGCTGTCCCGCAGCCGGGCGACCGCCGGCGGCACCAGGGTCGAGCTGGCGGTCGGGAAGGACACCAGCCGGACCCGTCCGGCCCGCAGTCCGGCGATCGCCGCCACCTCCTCCTCGGCGGCGGAGAGCCCGGCGAGGATCCCGGTGGCATGCTTGAGCAGGACCCGGCCGGCCTCGCTCAGCTGCATCCCGCGGCCCGAGCGGACCACCAGCGGGGTGTCCACGGACTTCTCCAGGGCCTTCATCTGCTGGCTGATGGCGGGCTGGGTGCAGCCCAGCTCGCGGGCGGCCGCGGAGAAGGAGCCGGTGCGGGCGACGGCACGCAGGACGCGCAGGTGGCGGGCCTCGATCATGCCTTCAAGATATAAGGGATTCTTTGCTGCATGCAAAATTCAACTGATAGTTGAAGTCTGGAACACGCCGCAGGCCCGGCCCGCCACCCCTCGCGGGGCGCGGACCGGGCCTGCGGTCGTCAGTGCCTGCGGCCTCAGTGCGAGTGGCCGTGACCGCCGTGCGAGTGGCCGTTGTCGGCCTCCTCTTCCTTCTTCTCCACCACGAGGGTCTCGGTGGTGAGCAGCAGGGAGGCGATCGAGGCGGCGTTCTCCAGGGCGGAGCGGGTGACCTTGACCGGGTCGATGACGCCGGCCTTCACCAGGTCGCCGTACTCGCCGGTGGCGGCGTTGTAGCCCTGGCCCTGCTCCAGCTCGGCGACCTTGGAGGTGATGACGTAGCCCTCCAGGCCGGCGTTCTGGGCGATCCAGCGCAGCGGCTCGTGCAGCGCCTTGCGGACGACCGCGACACCGGTGGCCTCGTCGCCGGACAGGCCCAGGCCGTCGTTCAGCACCTTGGCGGCGTGGACCAGGGAGGCGCCACCACCGGCGACGATGCCCTCCTCGACCGCGGCGCGGGTCGCCGAGATGGCGTCCTCCAGGCGGTGCTTGCGCTCCTTGAGCTCCACCTCGGTGGCGGCACCGACGCGGATGACGCAGACGCCGCCGGCCAGCTTGGCCAGGCGCTCCTGCAGCTTCTCGCGGTCCCAGTCCGAGTCGGTGTTGGCGATCTCGCCCTTGATCTGGGCGACGCGGCCGGCCACGGCCTCCGACTCGCCGGCACCGTCGACGACGATCGTCTCGTCCTTGGTGACGGTCACGCGGCGGGCCGAGCCCAGCACGTCCAGACCGGCCTGGTCGAGCTTGAGGCCGACCTCCTCGGAGATCACGGTGCCGCCGGTCAGGACGGCCAGGTCGCCGAGGATCGCCTTGCGGCGGTCGCCGAAGCCCGGGGCCTTGACGGCCACCGCGTTGAAGGTGCCGCGGATCTTGTTCACCACGAGGGTGGACAGCGCCTCGCCGTCGACGTCCTCGGCGATGATCAGCAGCGGGCGGGAGGAGCCGCCCTGAAGGATCTTCTCCAGCAGCGGCAGCAGCTCCTGGATGGAGGAGATCTTGCCCTGGTTGATCAGGATGTACGGGTCCTCCAGGACCGCCTCCTGCCGCTCCGCGTCGGTGACGAAGTACGGCGACAGGTAGCCCTTGTCGAACTGCATGCCCTCGGTGAAGTCCAGCTCCACGCCGAAGGTGTTCGACTCCTCGACGGTGATGACACCGTCCTTGCCGACCTTGTCGATCGCCTCGGCGATCAGCTCGCCGACCTGGGCGTCCTGCGCGGACAGCGTGGCGACGGCGGCGACGTCGTCCTTGCCCTCGATCTCGCGGGCGACCGACAGCAGGTGCTCGGAGACGGCGGCGACGGCCTTGTCGATGCCCTTCTTCAGGGCGGCCGGGCCGGCGCCGGCAGCGACGTTGCGCAGACCCTCGTTGACCAGGGCCTGGGCCAGCACGGTGGCGGTGGTGGTGCCGTCACCCGCGACGTCGTTGGTCTTGGTGGCGACCTCCTTGACGAGCTGCGCGCCAAGGTTCTCGTACGGGTCGTCGAGCTCGACCTCACGGGCGATGGTGACGCCGTCGTTGGTGATGGTCGGGGCGCCGAACTTCTTGTCGATGACGACGTTGCGGCCCTTGGGGCCGATGGTCACCTTGACGGTGTCGGCCAGCTTGTTGACACCGCGCTCCAGCGAGCGGCGGGCGTCCTCGTCGAACTGCAGGATCTTCGCCATGTTCCCTATTCCCTCGGGGGTGCGGCCGTCGCGGCGGCCGCCGACTACGTGAACCAACAGCCACGCCCCGGTCCCCTGTCGCTAGGGACACGGATCCGGGGCGTGGCTGGACGCTTTACTTCTCGATGATGGCGAGAACGTCGCGGGCGGAGAGCACCAGGTACTCCTCGCCCTGGTACTTCACCTCGGTGCCGCCGTACTTCGAGTACAGGACGATGTCACCGACGGCGACGTCGAGCGGCAGACGCTGGCCGTCCTCGAAGCGGCCCGGGCCGACGGCCAGGACGACGCCCTCCTGGGGCTTCTCCTTGGCGGTGTCCGGGATAACCAGGCCGGAGGCCGTGGTGGTCTCGGCGTCGAGCGGCTGGACCACGATGCGGTCCTCGAGCGGCTTGATGGCAACCTTGCTGCTGGTGGTCACGTCCGAGCTCCCCTTCGGAGATTACGGGGCTTTCTAACGGGTAGGGGCGAGCTCGCGCATCTGCCGTCGCGGGGGTCAGACACGCACTGTCGCGTTAGCACTCCCCCGGTGGGGAGTGCTAGTGACGACCATAGGCCGCGGTTAGCACTCAGTCAACCAGAGTGCCAACGACGCGCCCGTCGGTCCCACGCCGCGGACGCGCGACCGCACGCGTGTGCGAGCCGGCCGGTCCGGCCGGCCCTCCCGTGACCGGTGAGAATGGGCCCGTGGAGAACGACGACCTGCGGCCCCTGCTGACCGACCGGGGCCAGGCCCTGCTCGCCGAACTGCGCGACTTCGCGCCCGGGGAGGAACTGGCGCTGGCCACCCGGCTGCGCAGGGAGCACCCGGCCGAGCTGGTGTCGGCGGCCTTCGGGCAGGCCCGGCTGCGGCAGCGGGCCCGGGCCAAGTTCGGCGCCGATGCCGACCTCATGTACTTCACGCCCAACGGCGTCGAGCAGTCCACCCGGCGCGAGGTCGCCGAGTGGCGGGCACGGCGGTTCGCGGACCTCGGCGTGAAGCGGCTGGCCGACCTCTGCTGCGGGATCGGCGGCGACGTGCTGGCGCTGGCCCGGGCCGGCGTCGAGGTGCTCGCCGTCGACAAGGACCCGGCCGCCTGCGCCGCCACCGCCGCCAACGCGGCCGCCCTGGGCCTGGCCGACCTGGTCGAGGTGCGCTGCGCGGACGTCGCCGACGTCGACGTCACCGGTTTCGACGCGGTCTTCACCGACCCGGCCCGGCGCACCTCGCGCGGCCGGGTCTTCGACCCCGAGGCCTACGCGCCGCCGCTGTCCTGGGCGATCGAGGCGGGCCGGCGCACCCCGGTCGGCGCGCTCAAGGTGGCCCCCGGCATCCCGCACGAGGCGGTGCCGGCCGACGCGGAGGCCGAGTGGGTCTCCGACCACGGCGACGTCAAGGAGGCGGTGCTCTGGTTCGGCACCCGGGCGGAGCACCCGCACCGCGCCACCCTGCTGCCGCAGCGGGCCAGCCTCGGCGGCGGGGACCTGCCCGACCCGCCGGCCGGCCCGGTCGGCCGCTACCTCTACGAGCCGGACGGCGCGGTGATCCGCGCCCACCTGGTCGCCGAGGTGGCGCAGCGGGTGAACGGGCGGCTGATCGACCCCAAGATCGCCTACGTGACCTCGGACGAGCTGGTCGACACCCCCTACGCGCACGGCTTCGAGCTGACCGACGTGCTGCCGTTCCACATCAAGAAGCTGAAGGCGCTGCTGCGCGAGCGCGGCGTCGGCACGGTGGTGATCAAGAAGCGCGGGATGGCGATCACCCCGGAGGAGCTGCGCCGTCAGCTCAAGCCGGCCGGCCCGAACACCGTGACGGTGATCCTCAGCCGCACCGACCACGGCCCGCTGATGATGCTCGGCCGGCCGGTGACCGGCCCGGCCGCGGCCGTTCAGGCGGCCGGCACCTCGATGTAGTCCTCCAGCCGGGCCACCGTGAAGCCCTGCTCCTGGATCCGGGCCAGCAGTTCGCCGAACATCTGCGTCATCGTCTCGCCCTTGAGGTCCTTCGGGCCGCGGAAGTGCGCGAGCACGATGTCGCCGGGCCGCAGCTTCTTGTCCGCCGCCTGGTACTGCATGTCGTGGATCTGCATCGACTCGCGCCACAGCACGATCGCCCGCGGCCCGCACTGCTGCACCGCGGAGTTGACCGCCGGGGTGTTGGCGCCGTCGCCGTACGGCGGGCGGAACAGCAGCGGCGGGGTGCCGTACTGCTGGGTGAGCGCGGCCTGGGCGTCGCAGATCTCGGACTTCTGCTTCTCCGGCGCCGCCCTGCTCAGCTGGGCGTGGTCCACGGTGTGGTTGTGGACGTGGTTGCCGAGCGCCTGGAGCCGCTTGAAGTAGCCGTAGTCGTCCTTGACGATGTCGCGGGTCAGGAACATCGAGACCGGCACCTTGAGGTCGGTCAGCATCTCGACGAAGGCCGGGTCCTTCTCGGCGCCGTCGTCGATGGTGACGAAGACGACCTTGTCGGTGGTCCGCACCTCGCTGAACACCGGGACCGGGCCGGTCCGCTGGAGCTTCACCGGCTTGTCGGCGGGCGCCCGGGGCGCCGGCGGCAGCGGGGTGAGGTGCCACTTCGCCCAGGCGGCGGCGTCGCCGGCGGCCGGGGCGGGGGGCGCGGGCGGCGCGGTGGCCGCGTCCCGCCCGGGCGGCGCGGCGGACCCGGCCGGGGCGGTGGTGGTGCTCGGCGCCACCAGGGCGGCGGACGCGGCGCCGCTGTCGCCCCCGCCCGCGCACCCGGTGGCGGCGGCCAGCAGGACCACCGCCCCCGCCGCGTACGCCGTCGTCCTGCTCCACCCGTGCCTGTTCACCGCGCCGTGCTCCCCGTTCCCGTTCAGCGATCTCGCTCGCTAGCACGGTAACGGTCGGACGTTCGGTTCCCGGTCGGGCGCGCGAACGGCTGCCGGGGGCTACTCCACGTGCTCGCTGGTGAAGGACCAGCGGTGCACCGGACGGCCCAGCAGCGCGGCGGGCGGCTCGGCCACCGGCACCGGCTCGCCGGACCACCAGGTGATCAGCAGCACGCGCTCGCCGGGAGCGGCGAACAGCTCGCTGCGCAGCAGCCCGGGACGGCCGCGCAGCGCGGGCAGCGCGCTCTCCCGCACCCACGCGGAGAGCTCGGCGCCGCGCCCGTCGGCGGCCCGGGCCTCCCACATCGCGGCGGTGGTGGTCACCGCCCGCCGCCCAGCGCCCGGTAGGCCTCGCCGTGGACGTCGGTGTGCGGGACGTGGACCTCGGTGACGGGCAGCGAGGAGTCCGCCGACAGGTCGAAGGAGGACGGCGCGCGGTCGCGCCAGACCATCTCGGAGCCGAGCGCGGCGACCATCGCGCCGTTGTCGGTGCACAGGCCCGGACGCGGCACCCGCAGCCGGATGCCGGCCCGGTCGCAGCGCTGCTGGGCCATCTCGCGCAGCCGCGAGTTGGCCGCGACGCCGCCGCCGATCATCAGGTGGTCGACGCCGTTGTCCTTGCAGGCCTTGACCGCCTTGCGGGTCAGCACGTCGGTGACCGCCTCCTGGAAGGATGCCGCGACGTCGGCGACCGGCACGTCCTCGCCGGCCCGTCGCTTCGCCTCCACCCAGCGGGCGACGGCGGTCTTCAGGCCGGAGAAGGAGAAGTCGTACTCCGGGTCCTTGGGGCCGGTCAGGCCGCGCGGGAAGGCGATCGCCCTGCGGTCGCCCTCGCGGGCGGTGCGGTCCACCACCGGGCCGCCGGGGAAGCCCAGCCCGAGCACCCGGGCCACCTTGTCGAAGGCCTCGCCGGCCGCGTCGTCGATGGTGGCGCCGAGCGGGCGGACGTCGCTGGTGATGTCCTCGCTGAGCAGCAGCGAGGAGTGCCCGCCGGAGACCAGCAGGGCCATCGTCGGGGACGGCAGGCGGCCGTGCTCCAGCTGGTCCACGCAGATGTGCGAGGCGAGGTGGTTGACGCCGTACAGCGGCTTGTCCAGGGCCCACGCGTACGCCTTGGCGGCGCTCACGCCGACCAGCAGCGCGCCGGCCAGGCCGGGGCCCGCGGTGACGGCGATGCCGTCCAGGTCGCCCGCCTTGACGCCCGCGGTGTCCAGGGCGCGCTGGATGGTGGGGACCATCGCCTCCAGGTGCGCGCGGCTGGCGATCTCGGGGACGACGCCGCCGAAGCGGGCGTGGTCGTTGACGCTGGACGCCACCGCGTCGGCGAGCAGCGTGGTGCCGCGCACGATGCCGACGCCGGTCTCGTCGCAGGAGGTCTCGATGCCGAGGACGAGCGGTTCGTCAGCCATGGGGGGTGTCCTTCTTCACGTCCGGTCGCGGGTGGCCCGCGGGTTCGTCGAGGTCTTCGGGGGCGGCGGCGCCGTCGACGGCGGCGGCCGCGAGGTCGAGGCGCATCACCAGCGCGTCGATGCCGGCGGGCTGGTAGTAGCCGCGCCGGATGCCGACCGGCTCGAAACCGAAGCGCTCGTAGAGCCGCTGTGCGCGGGCGTTGTCCACCCGCACCTCCAGCAGCAGGTCCGCGCAGCCGCGCCGGGCGGCCTCCCGGACCAGGTCGGCGAGCAGCGCCGCGCCGAGTCCGGTGCCCTGGTGGCGGCCGTCGACGGCGATGGTCTGGACGTCGCCCTCGCCGGCCACCGCCATCAGCCCGGCGTAGCCGACGAGCGTGCCGTCCGGGGTGACGGCGACGGTGTAGTGGCGGGTGCCGCCGGGGCGGGCCTCGGCCAGCTCGGACCAGAACATGCCGGCGGACCAGGCGTCCTCGGGGAACAGCTCCTGTTCCAGCGCCAGCACCGGGGCGATGTCCCACCAGCGCATCGGGCGCAGGGCGGCGGCGGGGACGCCGGTGCGCACGGCCCCGTCGGTGCTCGGGCCGGTCACGCCGGGAGCACCGCCTTGTAGCCGGCCGGCACCTGGGCGTCCGGGCGGCGCAGGTAGAGCGGGGCGTTGGGCAGCAGGGCCCGGCCGGCGGCCAGCTCGGCGGCGGCGAAGTCGGCGAGCGCGCCGGCCGAGACGTGCTCGGGGCCGTGCGCGCCGGGGAAGGCGTCCGGGTAGAGCAGCGCACCGGCGCCGACCGAGCGCGCCGGCGGCGTCAGGTCGCCCGGGCGGTCCACCGAGGGGCCCTCGGTCCGGCGGCCCTCGGCGTCGTAGGCGGCCCAGTAGACCTCCTTGCGGCGCGCGTCGGTGGCCACCGTGAACGGCTCGCCGGCCAGGCCCTCGGCGCGGGCCCGGTGGGCGATCGCGTCCAGGGTGCAGACGCCGTGCACCGGCAGGTCCAGGGCGTGGCCCAGCGCGGCGGCGGTCACCAGGCCGACCCGCAGGCCGGTGTACGGGCCCGGGCCGACGCCCACGGCGATGCCGGTCAGCCGGTGCTTGTCGACACCGGCCGCCCGCAGCACCTGGTCGATCGCGGGCAACAGGAGTTCGCCGTGGCGCCTGGCGTCGACCTGGTCGGTCTCGGCGAGGACGGCCGTGCCGTCGTGGACGGCGGCGGTGACGGCGGGGGTAGCGGTGTCGAACGCGAGCAGCAGCACGGGTCAAGGTTAGACCGGTCGGGCGGTGACCGGTCCTGCGGCGACCGCCGGGGCGCGCTCCCGCCCCGCCGCCGGTGTGCGCCGCACGACCGAAAACCCGCAGCATGGCGGAACACACGTCCGACGAGATGCGGACCGGACGGGCGAACCTGGCACGATGGGGCCGACGGTTTCAGGGACGGCGGTGGGAGCACACGTGGCGAAGATGGGTCCTGGAGTGGTGGTCACGGGGCTGACCCTGGGGGCCCTGGCGGTGGTGAGCCTGCTGGCCTTCCAGGCCAACGGCGCGCAGGACCGCGCGGTCGCCGCCGATCCCGGCGCGAGCACCTCCGCCCCGTCCACCGGGCCGGCCGCCTCGGCCACCCCGACCACCACGCCGACGCCGACCGCCCCGGCGCTGCCCACCGCGGGCACCGGCACCGGCCTGCGGGTCGTCTACTCGGTCAGCGGGCACTACGTCTGGCTGATCGACCCGAAGAAGACCCCCCAGGTGGTGGCCGCCTTCCCGGTCACCCCGGGCACCGTGGAGCCGGCCCCCGGCAGCTACCCCGTCTACAGCCGCACCCAGTCCGGCACCGGCACCGACGGCAAGCAGATCGAGCACGTGGTGCGGTTCGCCCAGCAGAACGGCGTGGTGTTCGGCTTCAGCGCGGCCGTCGACGGTGCCACCGGCACGCCGGCCGCCGCCCCGACCGCGTCCGCGTCCGCGTCGGGAACGCCCTCCGCGATCGGGAGCGGCGACTCGAAGGCCAAGACCGGCGGCATCCGCAGCAGCCGGGCCGACGGCCAGCTGCTCTGGGACTTCGCGCCGAAGGACACCAAGGTCGTCGTGATCGCCTGACCCCGGCCGGGGGGGGGGGGCGGGCGGGCGCTGCGGTGGCTACGCGGCGCGGCGGGTTTCGTGCGCGCCGCCGTCCGCCGGTTCCCCGGGCCGCGGGCTCCCCGCCGGGCGGCGTCCGGGCGGGGTGGAAACCGCTTCCGCCGCCGCACAGGCGGCCAGCAGGGCCCGCATCGGCTCGCCCTCGGCACGTCGGTCGGGCCCCTCGGCCCCGGTCCCGCGCGGTTCGCGCTCCGGGGCGGGCGTGGTGCTCGGCATGGCGCCTCCTAGTTAGGCAGACCTAACCTCAGAACCCATCCCACCATGCCCGGGACCCCGACCGCAACATCTTCCCGACGGACTGTCGGCAAACCGTGACCCGGGCCGGGCGGCTCCCTCAGGCCAGCACCGACAGGTCGACGCCGGCCCAGCGCGGGCCGATGCCGGTCAGCCGGACCCGGCGCGGGTCCAGGTCGCCCTCCGCCGCCGCCTCGGCGCCGACGGCCCGCTCGATCCGGACCTCCAGGCGGTCCTCCGAGAGCCGCTCGACCTTGCCCTCGCCCCACTCGACCACCACCACCGACTCGGGCAGCGAGACGTCGAGGTCGAGGTCCTCCATCTCGTCGAGGTCCCCGCCCAGCCGGTAGGCGTCGACGTGCACCAGCGCCGGGCCGCCGACCAGCGACGGGTGCACCCGGGCGATCACGAAGGTCGGCGAGGTGACCGCGCCGCGCACCCGGAGCCCCTCGCCGAGGCCCCGGGTCAGCGTGGTCTTCCCCGCGCCCAGCTCGCCGGAGAGCAGCACCAGGTCCCCCGGGCGCAGCAGCGCGGCCAGCTCCCGGCCGAGCCGGCCCATCCGGTCGGGGGTGGCGGCGGTGAGAGTGGCGTGCGAGCCCATGCGTGAATCAAGCCCTTCGGTCCGTACGGCGGCGCACCGGCTCTCGGGCGCCCCCGCTACCGTGCCACATCGCCGGCCCCGGCCGCGCCGGGCGTCCGCCGGCCGCCGCCCGCCGGGCGCGCTACGGCTCGCCGACCGCCGGGGGCGCCGGCGGGACGACGGCACCGCGGAAGCGGGCGGCCCGTTCGAACAGCGCGGCCAGCCGGCCGTCGACCGCGTCGGGGCGCTCCAGCATCACCAGGTGCCCGGCGTCCTCGACCAGGACCAGTTCGGCGCCCGGCAGCTGTTCGGCCATCACCTCGCCGTGGCCGGGCGGGGTGAGCAGGTCCTTGGTGCCGGTCAGCACCAGCACCGGGATGCCGCGCAGCGCGGCGAGGGCCGCGGTCTTCTCGTGCGCCGAGAACACCGGGTAGAACTCGGCCACCACGTCGATCGGGGTGGCGTCCAGCATCTGCTCGGCGAACCGGGCCACGCCCGGGTCGACGTCCTTCGCGCCGAAGGAGAACCGCCGGTAGAAGACGGCGCTGACGTCCGCGCCCAGCCGGCGGGTGGCCTCCACCAGGTCCGTCTGACGGCCGAGCAGCTTCATCATGCCCGGCGCGACCCGGCGGAACAGCCGGGCACCCGCCTGGGGCAGGCCGAAGGTGACGGCGTCCCAGTTCCCGGCCAGGGTGCCGATCAGCGCCACGCCGGCGACCCGCTCGCGGAACAGCTCGGGGTGCTGGTCGGCCAGCGCCATCACCGTCATGCCGCCCATCGAGTGGCCGACCAGGACCAGCGGGCCGGTCGGCGCGACGGCGTCGATCACCGCCTTGAGGTCACCGCCCAGCTGGTCGATGCCGGCGGGCTCGCCGGCCAGGAAGGAGCGGGAGCGCTCGGAGCGGCCGTGGCTGCGCTGGTCCCAGAAGACCAGGCGCGGACCGTCGCGGAAGGCGGCGCGCTGGAAGTGCCAGCTGTCCTGGTTGAGGCAGTAGCCGTGGCAGAAGACCACGGTCAGCGGCTCGGGCGCACCCGCCGCACCGGCTCCGTCCGGCTCCGGTCCGTCCAGCTCGACGTACAGCTCGGTGCCGTCCGCGGCGGCGACGGTGCGGGGGCGGCCGCGCAGCGAGCCGTACGGGGCCTTGGCGTCCAGCTCGGCGCGGGCCCGGCGGCGCATCGTCCGCCCGACCGTCAGCCGTTCGATCGCCACGCCCGCGGCGGCGCCGGCCGCGAGCACGCCGACCGAGATGCCGATCAGACCGGCCCGGCTCACCCCGGTGGCCGTCCCGGCCGCCTTGACGGCGCGGGCCACGCCGCCGACCGCCCCGGCCGCATCGGCTCCGGGCTGCCCGCTCATCCGAGCGGGTCCTCGTCCAGGCCGCCGACGTAGCGGCGCGGCACCCGGGAGCCGATCCGGGTCACGATCTCGTAGGAGATGGTGCCGCAGGCGCGGCCCCAGTCCTCGGCGGTCGGCTCGCCGCGGTCGCCGTTGCCGAAGACGAGCACCTCGTCGCCGATCTCCGGGGTGTCGCCGCCGAGGTCGACGACGAACTGGTCCATCGCCACCCGGCCGGCCACGGTGCGCCACTTGCCGTCGATCTGCACCGGGCCGATGCCGCTGGCGTGCCGGGGGACGCCGTCGCCGTAGCCGAGCGGGACGAGGCCCAGCGTGGTCGGGCCGGGGGTGGTGTAGTGGTGGCCGTAGCTGACGCCGTGGCCGCCGGGGACGTGCTTGACCAGGGCCAGCCGGGCGGTCAGCGACATCACCGGGCGCAGGCCGAAGTCGGCCGGCGAGCCGACTTCCGGGACCGGCGAGAGCCCGTACATCGCGAGGCCGGTGCGGACCATGTCGAAGTGCGACTGCGGGAGCAGCAGGGTGGCGGGCGAGTTGGCCAGGTGCCGCACCTCGGGCCGCAGGCCGGCCGCCTCGGCGGTGGCCAGGGCGGCGCGGTAGGCGTCCAGCTGGGCCTGGATGGAGGGGTGGCCGGGCTCGTCGGCGGCGGCGAAGTGCGACCAGACGCCGACCACGGTGAGCAGGCCGTCCAGCTCGGCGCGGCGGGCGGCGGCGACCAGCTCGGGCCAGTCGTGCGGCTGGCAGCCGTTGCGGCCGAGGCCGGTGTCGGCCTTGAGGTGGACCCGGGCCGGGATGCCGGTGGCGCGCACGGCGGCGAGCAGTTCGGTGAGCGCCCACCGGCCGCTGACCGAGATGTCGAGGTCGGCGAAGAGGGCCTCGCGCCAGGGGCCGCCGGGGGTCCACAGCCAGCACAGGATGCGGGCCCGGTCCGGCCCGATGCCGGCGGCGCGCAGCGCGAGCGCCTCCTCCGGCGTCGCGGTGCCCAGCCAGCGGACCCCTGCCGCGACCGCCTCCCGGGCGCACCGGACGGCGCCGTGCCCGTAGGCGTCCGCCTTGACCGCGGCCATCACCGAGGCGCCGCCGACCCGCTCGCGCAGCGCGTCGAGGTTGCCGCGCAGGGCGGCGAGGTCGATGGTCGCCTCGGCCCGCGCGCCTTCGGTGAGCGTGGGCATCACGGTCGTCTTCGCAGTTGTCATCAGGGTCAGTCTCCCAGACGTCCCAGGGTCCTCGCCGAACGGCCCGTCGGCGCACCGCTCCCCCCGCAACCCCCACCCCCCTCCGGACGCCCATGCGTCACCCCCGGGTCCCTCCCGGGCCCGGCCCCCCCCGCCCTGTACGGACCGGTCCGGCGCCCCGCCCCGGGACGTCCCGGGCGGACGGCTCCGGCGCCGCCGTGCGGACGTCGTTCCAGGCGGTGGAGAGGGCGGCCGCCACGTCGAGGGCGGTCACGGGGGCGCCGGGAGCGGCCGCGGCGCGGCGGGCGGCGAGGCCGTGCAGGTAGGCGGCCACCGCGGCGGCGTCCAGCGGGGACAGGCCCGCGGCGAGCAGCGAGCCGGCCAGGCCGGCCAGGACGTCCCCGCTGCCGGCCGTCGCCAGCCAGGAGGTGCCGGTCGGGTTCACCCGCACGGCGCCGCCCGGATCGGCGACCACCGTGGTCGAGCCCTTCAGCAGCAC
>NZ_JBHYUU010000107.1:0-13382 GCF_042749955.1 Kitasatospora sp. NPDC059462
CCCCCTGAACGGTGGGGCGGGCCGCACCGGCACACGCCCGGTGGCGCCTCAGCCCGCCAGCAGCGAGGTCAGCCGCCCGGCGAGCAGGTCCCAGCGCCAGGAGCGGTCCACCCAGCGCCGCCCGGCCTCGCCCATCCGGCGGCGCAGTTCCTCGTCCTTCAGCAGCCGGACGATCCGCTCGGCCGCCGCCGCGGGCGTGCCGCCCGGCACCACGTAGCCGGTCTCGCCCTCCAGCACCGCGTCCGGCGCGCCGCCGGAGTCCCCGGCCACCACCGGCAGGCCGGTCGCCGAGGCCTCCAGGTAGACGATGCCGAGCCCTTCGACGTCCAGCCCGCCGCGCCGGGTGCGGCAGGGCATGGCGAAGACGTCCCCGGCACCGTAGTGGGCCGGCAGCTCCTCCCACGGCACCGACCCGGTGAACCGGACGGCGGAGCGCACGCCGCGGGCGTCCACCAGCTTCTCCAGGTCCGCCCGGTAGGGGCCGCCGCCGACGATCAGCAGCACGGCGTCCGGCACGTCGGCGAGGATCTGCGGCATCGCCTCGATGAGGGTGTCCTGGCCCTTGCGCGGCACCAGCCGCGAGACGCAGACCACCACCGGCCGGCCGGCCAGCCCGAGCCGCTCGCGCACGGCGGCGCCGCCGGAGTCCGGGTGGAAGGTCCGCTCGTCCACGCCGGGGGGCAGCTGCACCATCCGCGCGGCGGCCTCCGGGCCGACGGCGGCGGCGATCCGGGAGCGGGTGTACTCGCCGAGGTAGGTGAGCACGTCGGTGCCGGTGCCGATCCGGCGCAGCAGCTGCCGGGCCGCCGGGAGCTGGGCCCAGGCGGCCTCGTGGCCGTGGGTCATGCCGAGCAGCCGCCCGGCGCCGGCCCGGCGCAGCGCGGGGGCCATCAGCCCGAGCGGGGCGGCGGCGCCGAACCAGACCGAGTCGCAGCGCTCGGCCCGCAGGATCTCGGCGGCCCGCCGGGTGACCCGGGGTGTGGGAACCATCACCTTCGTCCGGTCGCGGATCACCGGGAACGGCTGTTCGGCGTCGAAGCGCGCCACCTCGGTGCCGTCGCGCCAGGTGGAGGCGTACACCACGACGCTCCCTGCGGGCTGACGGACGGCCATGTTGTGGACGAAGGCCTGGATGCCGCCGGGCCTCGGCGGGAAGTCGTTGGTCACGATCAAGGTCTTGTGCATCAGGCCACGGCTCGCTCGGTCGGGGGGTGCTCGGTGTACCGCTGGGTGATCCGTACGATAGGTCAACACCACGACCCGCCGGGAACGGATCCACGCACGGCAACCGTTCCACCCCCGGGTCTGTCCTAGTACCAGGGCGGTCGGCGTGGCCGGTCCGGCCCCGTGGCGGCGGCCCGGCGCCGAGCCGCCCGGACCGCCGGGCGCCTGTCGCGCGGCGCCGCCGACGGGACGTCCGAGACGAACGAGGGAGCGCAGTGGAGTTGGCCCCGGCCACCGAGTCCGGTACATCCAGCGGCGCCGAGGGCTCCGGCACGGCGCTCGCCGTCCGCCGCGAGCCGGCGCAGAGCACCACGCGCCCCTCCGGACGCTCGGGCGCGCTCATGGCGCTCGGAGCGAGCTGGGTGGCCACCCGGACGCTCCTGCTGCTGCTGGTGACCGGCGTGCTGCGGATGCCCGGCGGGGACATCACCGCCGACGTCTGGCTGATCTACCACGGCTGGTACGGCGTGCTGCAGACCGGCACCTTCCCGCTGGACGACGTCACCTGGCAGTACCCGCCCGGCGCCGCCCTGGTGATCCTGCTGCCGGGCCTGCTGCCCTGGTCGTACCTGGTGTCGTTCTGGGTGATCTGCGGGATCGCCGACGCGGCCGCGATGGCCCTGCTGGTCCGCACCGGCCTGCGCAAGGGCCGGGCGCTGACCGGCGCCTGGGTCTGGGTGGCCGGCGTCCCGCTGCTCGGCCCGATGATCTACAACCGCTACGACGTGATCGTCACCGCGATCGCGGTGGCCGGCCTGCTGGCGCTGATCCGCCGCCCGGCGATCGGCGGCCTGCTGCTGGGCCTCGGCGGCATCGTCAAGATCTGGCCGCTGCTCGGTCTGATCGGCACCCCCTCCGGCCGGCGCACCCGCCGCTCCTGGACGGCCGCGGCCGCCGCGGCCGCCGCGGTCGGCTTCCTGCTGGCGGCCGGGATGAACGGCGCCTTCGAGTTCCTGACGTTCCAGAAGGACCGCGGCATCGAGGTGGAGTCGGTCGGCGCGCTGCCGATCCACCTCGCCCGGATCACCGGGGCCTGGGACGGCAAGGTGATGATGAACTACGGCTCGGTCGAGATGCTCGGGCCGTGGGTGGACGTCGTCAGCAAGGTGATGCTGGCCGGCACCGTCATCGGCTTCGGCTGGCTGCTGCTGTGGCGCTTCACCGCCAAGCGGCGCAACGCGGCCACCATGTACGACGCGGCGCTCGCCGCGCTGCTGATCTTCACCGTGACCAGCCGGGTGATCAGCCCGCAGTACCTGGTCTGGCTGGTCGGCGTGGCGGCGGTCTGCCTGACCGTGCGCGGCACCAGCCAGCGGCCGGTGGCGCTGCTGATCCTGGCCGCCACCCCGCTGACCCTGGCGGAGTTCCCGCTGCTCTTCGGCGACGTGGTCGCCAGCCGGCCGGGCGCGATCGCCGTGCTGGCCGCGCGCAACCTGCTGCTGCTGGCCGCCACCGGGCTCTCCTGCGTCCGGCTCTGGCGCTCCACCCGGCGCACCGAGCGGCTCCCGGAGACCGTGGTGCTGACCCGCACCGAGCCGGTGCCGGCCGCCGCCTTCTCGGTGCGCCCGGGCATCGCCTACGAGCAGGACCTCCTGGACGGCATCGAGCGGCCGCGGAGCGCCCCCGGCGAGCGGCGCCAGGGCGCCAGGCCCTCGGCCCGGCCCCAGGGCCGCCCCTGACGTCCCCGGGGCCGCTCTCAAGGGGCCGCTCTCAAGCGGCCAGTGCCCGGACCTCGGCCAGCCAGTGGCGGGTGAACTCGGCCAGGCCCTCGCCGAGCCGGTCCCGCAGCAGCCCGTCCAGCCAGGCCTGCCGGTCCGGGCCCGGAGCCGCCGCGCCGACCGCCCGGTAGAGGGCCACCAGCCGCTGCGGCCCGAACCGGCGGGCGATCAGGTCACAGGCCAGCCAGGCCTGCTCGTAGACCTGGGCGAGGCCCTCCCCGCCGGCCGTGAAGGCGGCGTCCTCGGGCAGCGCGGCGGGCAGCCGGCCGGCGGCGACGTCCCGGGCCAGCTCCGGGGCGATCTGCCGGGCCGTGCGGCCCGAGTCGTGGTAGCCGGTCCAGTCGGCGGCGCCCTCGGAGAGCCAGAGCGGCGTCCAGGCGCGGGTGTCGGCCCGGGTCGCCACGTGCGCCGCCTCGTGGGTGACGACCACCTGCCGGCCGAAGTCGCTCAGGCCCGCGAAGGTCTCCGGGTTGACCAGGATCCGGTCGGCCGGGGCGTTCAGCGGCGCGCCGGGCGCCGCCACGGTGACCGCGGCCATCCCGGACCAGCCGGGCCGGTCGTCCGCCACCAGCCGGGCGAACTGCTCCCGGGTGGCGGGCAGTTCGAGCAGCAGCCGGCCCGCCCAGGCGCTGCCCCAGAGCGCTTCGACGGCCGCCGCCGCCCGGTCGCCGACGGCGGCGAGTCCGGCGGGGGCGGGTCCGGCGGACGCGGGAGCGCCCCCGGCGTCCACCCCGAGCACCAGGCAGCGCGCGCCCGCCTCGGCCCGTACCGCGCCGAGGTCCCACAGCGGTGGCGGCCCGCCCGCGCCCTCCTCCCGTTCGACCCGCCAGCCGGCCGCGGAGCGGGCCAGCGCCAGCCGGCGCGGGTGGACCACCGGCTGCCGGTCGTACCCGGTCACCTCGACGGTCAGCTCGGCGGTGGCGGCGCACCGCCCGGCCCGGTCCACCGGGCCGAGCAGCAGGTTGCGGTAGCCGGCCCGCACCGGCAGCGCGGGCGGCCCGGCGGTCAGCGCCCGGGCCCGCCCGTCGAGCAGCGCCAGGACCTCGGCGTGCTCGTCCGCGGCCGCGGCGGCGGGCCGCGCCGGGGCGGCCCCGGGCAGTGACAGCTGGACCAGCCCGCCGGCCGCGAGCAGCAGGGCGGTGCGCCGCGAGGGCCGGCGGCCGGCGGCGGGATCCGGGCGGCTCAGAGCCGGATCACCCCCGAGACGGGCATCGCGTTGACGGCCTCGTAGCGGACCTTGGCGCCCGGGTAGGGGGCGTGCACGATCACCCCGCCGCCGGCGTACATCCCGACGTGGTGCATGTCCCGGTAGAAGATCACCAGGTCTCCCGGCCGCGCTTCGGTGAGGCTGACCCGCCGCCCGGCGTACGCCTGGGCCTGCGAGGTGCGCGGCAGGGTCACTCCGGCCTGCCGCCAGCTCCAGTACATCAGACCGGAGCAGTCGAACGCCTTGGGCCCGGTGGATCCGTAGACGTAGGGCGCGCCGATCATCCGCACCGCGGCGGCCAGCGCGGCGGCGCCGCGTTCCGAGGCGGGCGGGGCGGTGCCGAAGTCCAGCCGGTCGGTGCCCCGGGTGGCCCGCTGCTCCGCCTCACGGGCGTCCTGGGCGGCGAGCCGGGCGCGCTCGACGGCGCCGAGGCCGTTGAGCAGCCGCTGCGCCTTGGCGAGCCGCTGCTGGATCTGCTGCTTGCTCTCGGCCAGCGCCTTGCGGGTCTGCTCCAGCTCGGCGAGCTTGGCGGTGGTCTCGGCCCGGCGCTGGTCGAGCACCCGCTGACGGCCCCGCAGCTCGTGCAGGGTCTCGTTCTGCCGCTCGGCGCTCTGGTCGAGGGCCCGGGCGCGGGAGAGGTAGGCCTCCGGGTCGGTGGAGAGCATCAGCTGGACGGTCCGGGTCATCCCGCCGCCGCGGTACTCGGCGCCGGCCACGGTGGCGAGTTCGCCGCGCAGCCGGTTGAGCTCGTCCTGGGAGACGGCGATCTGCTGCTGCAGATCGCCGGTCTCGTGCTGGAGCCGCTGCTGGGCCTCCTGGGCGGCGTTGAAGCGCTCGGAGGCCTGCTCGGCCTCGTCGTAGAGCTGCTCCACCTGTGCCTTGACGTCCTTGCGGTCGGCCGGGGCGTCCGGCGAGCCGGGCACGGCCCGGGCGCTGCCGCCGGCCGACACGCCCAACGCGGTGGCGGCCGCCGCGGTGAGCACCAGCGCCCGGGCGAGCACGTGCGCACCTGACAGCGGGGAACGGCGGTGCACGGCCATGCGACGTCGGCTCCGATCCTGGGCCCGGCCCGCCGCCGCACCGGAGCGGGCGGCTGTCGAAGCGGGCGTCCGGTGGCAGACGTTAGCGAGTCGGGGCAACCGATTCCAAACCCCTCCGAACCCGAATATTCGGACACTCCTCGGACATCAGATCGGTTCGCGGACCGAGCGTCCCGGCGGGCCGGGGAATGCCGCGGGCCCGGTCCCCCCGTGCGGGGGAACCGGGCCCGGCGGAGCCTGCCGACCGTGGGTCAGAGGCGCACGATGGTGTTGACCGGCATGTTGGACGCGGCCTCGTAGCGGACCGACGCGCCCGGCTTCGGGGCGTGGATGACCTGGCCGCCGCCGACGTAGATGCCCACGTGGTGGCGGTCGCCGTAGAAGATCACCAGGTCGCCGGGCTGGGCCTTGGAGATGTCCGAGCCGATCTGGGTGCCGGCGGTGGCCTGCGCCTGCGAGGTGCGCGGCAGCGACACGCCCGCCTGGGCGTACGCCCAGCCGGTGAGGCCCGAGCAGTCGAAGGAGTTCGGGCCGGTGGCGCCGTACACGTACGGGGAGCCGAGCTTGCTCTCCGCGGCGGCGATCGCGGCGGCGGCGCGCGAGCCGTTGGCGGCGGGCGCCGCCGGGGCGGCCGGCTTGGCGGTGGCGGCCGGGGCCGCCGGAGCGGCCGTGGACGGCGCGCTCGGGCTGGTGCGGTTGGCGTCGCGGGAGGCGCGCTCGGCGTCGGCCTTCTCCTTGGCGGCCTTGGCGGCCTCGGCCTTGGCGGCGTCCGCCTTGGCCTTGGCCTCGGCGGCGGCCTTCTCCTCGGCCGCGCGCAGCGCCTGGCGCTCCTGCTCGGTGAGCGTGTTGAGCAGGTCCTGGGCCTTCTGCAGCTTGCCCTGGACGTCCTCCTTCGAGGACTTCAGCTGCTGGGTGGTGGCCTCCAGCTCGGCGAGCTTGGCCTGGGTCTCGGTGCGGTCCTGGTCGAGCCTGCGCTGCTGCTCCTGGAGCTCCTTCAGCGCGCCGGACTGCGTGGAACCGGCCTGGTTCAGGGCGTCGGCCTGGCTGAGGAAGTTGTCCGGGCTGGCGGAGAGCATCAGCTGGACGGTCTGCGAGATGCCGCCCGTGCGGTACTGCTCGCCGGCGATCTCGGCGAGGCCGCCCTGCGCCTCGGTGACCGAGGCCTGCTGACGGGCCACCTTGTCCTGCAGCTCGGCGACCTGCTTCTGCAGCTCCTGCTGCTTGGCCTGGGCGCCGTTGTACTTCTCGGTGGCGACCTCGGCCTGCTCGTTGAGCTGGTCGACCTGCTCCTTGACCTGGTCCTTGGTCGGCGTCGGGTCGGCGTGGGCGCCGGACTGCGCGGAGAGGGCGACGGCAGCGGCGGCGACACCGGTCAGGATCGAGACACGGGTGCGGCCGGCGGGCTTGGGACGACGATGGGACGCCACGAAGGCGGACTCCTTCTTCCTCATCCGCCTACCGGGTGAGCTGACGGGTTCGGGCGGAAGCGTGCCCTACGACGCCTCACCCGCCGCTCGCGCGGCCGGCCTGGCGCCGATTCACCCCGGAGGAACGTGGTTCCCCGGCTCCGTTCCACAGCGGACCCCCGACTGCTGGGCCTTCACTCGGAGGGACGACCCGAAGGCGCCCTCCCGCTGCTTCACGAACTCGGCGGCGAACCCCGCCGCCACCCAGGCTGGGTGATCGACTGTGCGTGGTTCGAGGCACGACCCTAGTAACAGATCCGTGATCCGTTCAAATCCTTGTCAGAAAAAAGTCGGAAGAATACCCAAGTTCCCTTGTGAAAATGACCGAACGTGATCACATCCCCACATCGGGCTGATCATTCTCCGTCAGACGTTCGAATGCGCGGCCGAAACGTCAGCGCCACCCCCGGCCGGGGGTGGCGCTGATCACAGGAGCCGGAACGGGCCTCCGGGCGTGTCGTGGCGACCCGTCAGACGGCCCGCCGTCAGACCCGGCGGATCGTGTTGATCTTCATGGCGTCGGCCTTCATCACCTTCACCACGTCACCGGTGCGCGGCGCGTGCACCACCATGCCGTTGCCGATGTACATGCCGACGTGGCTGCGGTCGTCGCGGTAGATGACCAGGTCGCCCGGCTGGGCCTCGGCCAGGGAGGGCACCCGGGTGCCGTAGTTGCCCTGCGCCTGCGAGGTGCGCGGCAGCGAGACGCCGGCCTTGCCGTACGCCCAGACCATCAGGCCGGAGCAGTCGAAGGTGTTCGGGCCGACGTCGCCCCAGCCGTAGGGCGAGCCCTGCTTGCTCATCGCGAGGGCGACCGCGGAGCCCGCCTTGCCGCTCGCCTGCGGCAGGCTGCCCAGGTCGGTGCGCTCCGAGCCGCGGGAGGCGCGGTCGGCCTGCTGCTGCGCCGCCTTCAGGGCCGCGCGGTCGGCGGCGCTGAGCGAGTTCAGCAGCTCCTGGGCCTCCCGGAGCTTCTTGTTGACCTCGGCCTTGGTCTGGTTCAGGTCCTTGGTGGTGCTGTCCAGCGAGGCCAGCACGGCGGCCGCCTCGGCCTTCTGCTGGTCGAGCCGGCGCTGCTGGTCCTGGAGGCCCTTGAGCGCCTCGGCCTGGCTGGAGCTGGCCTGCTGGACGCTGGAGGCCTTGTCCAGGTAGCCGGACGGGTCGGAGGTGAGCATCAGCTGCACGGACGGGTCGATGCCGCCGGTGCGGTACTGCTCGCCCGCCACCTCGGCCAGCCCGGCCTGAAGCTGGGTCATCTGCTCCTGGCCGCGGGCCACCTGGTCCTGCAGCTGGTCCGCCTGCTTGCGCAGCTGGTCCGCGCGCTCCTTGGCCCCGTTGTACTTCTCGGTGGCCTGCTCGGCCTCTTCCTGCAACTGGTCGATCTGCGCCTTGACGTCGTCCTTCTTGGGCGACGGACTGGGCGCGGCGTGGGCGGCGACCTGGGCGGAGAGGGCGACCGCGGTCGCAGCGGCAGCGGTGAGCACGGAGACCCGCGCGCGGCTCGGCTGCTTGGGACGGCGGTGGGAGGCCAAGGGACCGGCTCCTTCTTCCAATGGCCTCACCCGAACGGGTGAGAATCCGGAAAATAGGTTTGACGCCAGACCCTAGTGAAGATCCACGCTTCGCGCCACTCCCCCGTTCGCGTGAACCCGAACCGTCCATCTGACTTCACAAAACACGCACAACACCGCAATCCCGGCGCTGACCAGCCGTCATACCGGCCGGGCCGCCCCGGGAACGGGCTACGGCCGGGCCAGCCGGTTGAGCAGCAGCACCGACGCGACGGGGCGCGCGCCGGCCTTCCGCACGCCCTCCGCGACCTCCCGGTCGGTGGAGACCACCACCACCGGACGCCCCTGCGGCTCGGCCCGGACCAGCCGGCGGATCAGCTCGTCCGCCGTCTCCCCGGTCCGGCTGAACCGCACCCGCACCCCGCGCGGCGGCGCCATGATCACCGGCACGTCCAGGTCCTGGCCGTCGAACACACAGGTGACCTCCGCCTGGGTGCGCTGCGCCAGCATCGCCAGCCCGCCCAGCAACCGGATCCGCTGCTGCTCCAGCGGCAGCGTCGGATAGCCCGTCTTGGTCACGTTGTAGCCGTCCACCACCAGATGGACCTGCGGGATCGCCAGCAGCTGGTCCAGCAGCGCCGGATCGTCCTCGGCCAGGCCGCGGCGCGCCACGTCGTGCGGCGAGGCCGCACCCGGCACCACCGCCTCCACCAGGTCCGCCGGGCGGATCTGGGACACCGGCAGCGCCAGCTCCCGCTGCAGCCCCTGCGCCGACTGCAGAACGGTGTCCAGCAGCAGCCGCAGCCGCATGTCCTCGACGCTGCGCCCCTCGCGGGCCGACCGGCGGCCCTGCTCGGCGGTGTTCTCCAGCTCCGTGATCCGGTGCCGCAGCCGGCGCGCCTCGGTCTCCGCCGCGCTCCGCTCGGCCGCCGCCTGCGCCCTGAGCGCCTCCAGCTCGCCGGTCACCTTGCGGGTCTCCGCCTGCGCCCGGCGGGTGTCGCTCTCCAGCGAACGCAGCCGGCGGCGCAGCGAGTCGGCCTCCCGCCGGACCTCCTCCGACTCGGCCCGCTGGCGCTCCAGGTCGGCCCGCGCCGCGGAGCGCAGCTCGGCCAGCTCGGCCTGCAGCTTCTCCACCAGCCGGGCCGCCTCGGCCGCCGCGCCCTCGGCGCCCGCCCGATCGGCCTCCTCGCCGACCGCGGCCACCAGCCGGCTCCACCCCGAGGAGCGCACCAGATAGGCGGCCGCCGCCACGTCCATCGGGTCGGCGGCGCCCGGCACGGTGCCCGACTCCAGCGCCTTGACGAGGTCGGGCTGGCCCAGCCGCAGCCGCTCCGCTATCCGCGACCGGAAGGCCGGCTCCGCCTCCAGCGCCGCCGCCAGCGCGGTCGCCGCGTACTTGGCCCGGCGCGCGGGGGTGAACTTGGCGTACTGGCGCAACGACTGGGGCAGTTCCCCGAGCGGCAGCCCGCCGAGCGCGTCGGAGGCGAGACCCACCACGCGCCGGCGCACGCCCTCGGGCAGCGGCCGGTCCAGCGTCTCGGCGCTGCCCGCCGCGCCGTCCCCGGCGGCCTCGGCGCCCGCCGTCCGCGGCGCCCGCCCGTCGACGGCTGCCGCCGGGTCCTCACCGGTGCCGGACTCCTCGCCGGCGGCCGGCTCGGCCGGGGCGTCGGTGCCGGAGGGGGCGGCCCCTGCCGCGTCCGGCGCCTGCGCGTCCACAGCGGGCTGCCGCCCCTGCGGCCCGGCGGGCTCCTTCGCTGCGTCCACCACGTCCTCGGCTCCGATCCTGGTCCAGCGGGGTACGGCCCCCGGCCGCCGCCCCCGTCACACTCCGTGCGTTCTCTCTGTATTGTCCCGTGCGGCGGGCGGCCACGCCCCGCACCGCCCGCCGCACGGATCAGGCGGTCAGGCCTGCTCGACGGCCTCGGCGCCGTCGGCCGCGCCCGGGCGGGCGACCAGCTCGACCTGGTCCACCGCGTTGCACCAGCGACAGCGCACCGACTCGACGGTCTCGCTGTGCACCTGGGTCTCCTCGACCTTGGACTCGCCGGCCAGGTCGAAGTGGAGGAACTCGGTGACCCGGGCGGTCCGGGTCACGTCGAAGCGGGTCAGGTTGCCGCAGAGCGTGCAGCGCCAGCGCGTCTCGGCGGTCAGAGCGGGGACGGTCATCGGGGGTCCTCTCGGGTGGTCCCTGAATGGGCTCAGGCGCTCCCCCCGGAGCCCCGGCGTCGGCGGCGGGAGGCGGGAATGCCCGCCCCAAGCCTATTGCCTGGGGCAACCTTCACGGCCACCGGCCGACCGGCCGCCACCGGTAGCCCACCTGCCGCAACCGCGCGGTGCCCGTCCCCTCCCGGGGGGATGCTGGGGCCCATGGCGCTCCCGGTCCTGCCCGCCCGTGCCGGCACCCGCCGCGGCCGGCCGGCCGCCGGTGCCCCGGCCGTCTGCTACGCCCTGATCGCGCTCAACACCGCGGTGTTCCTGCTCGGACCGGCCGCCGGGCTCAACCCGCTCTACGGCCGCGGCCAGAGCCGGGTCTGCGCGGAGCAGCGCTACGAGCAGCGCTGGGGGGCCGTCCCCGCCGAGCTGCTGACCGGACACCCGCTGACCGCCGGCCAGCTCGCCGAGGCCCCCGACCCGGTGCCGGGCTGCCCGGCCGCGCCCACCCCGGGCAAGCACCCGGCGCTGTCCGTGCTCAGCGCGCTCTTCCTGCACGCCGGCTGGCTGCACCTGCTCGGCAACCTGCTCTTCCTGCACGTCTTCGGCCCGACCGTGGAGCGGCGGCTGGGGCGCGCCCGGTTCCTCCTCTTCTACCTGGCGTCCGGGGCGCTCACCACCTACGGCTTCGCCCTGGCCGAGGCGCACTCGGCGGACGCGACCAGGGTGCTCATCGGCGCCTCCGGGGCGATCTCCGCCGCCCTCGGCGCCTATCTGCGCCTCCACCCGCGGGCCCGGGTCACCACGCTCGTCCCGCTGCTGCTCTTCCTGCCGCTGCGCTTCCCGGCCTGGCTGGTGCTGGGGCTCTGGTTCGCCCTCCAGTGGTGGTCGGTGCACTCCGCCGGGCCCGGTGTCGCGTACCTGGTGCACGTGATCGGCTTCGCGTCCGGTTTCCTCTACGCCTGCACCCTCGGCGGGCGCCGTCCCCGCGCCACCCGCCCCCGCGACGGCACCGGCGGCGCCCGATACGCTGGCGGCACCTCACAAAGGAGTACGCCACCGTGATCACCGCCATCGTCCTGATCAAGACCAGCGTCGACCGCATCCCGGAGATCGCCGAGGCGATCGCCGCCATCGAGGGCGTCAGCGAGGTCTACTCGGTGACCGGCGGCTACGACCTGGTCGCGATGGTGCGGGTGGGCCGGCACGACGACCTCGCCGAGGTGATCCCCGGCCGGCTCAACAAGGTCCCGGGCGTGGCCCACACCGAGACCCAGATCGCCTTCCGCACCTACTCCCAGCACGACCTGGAGGCCGCGTTCGCGATCGGCCTGGACGAGTGACCCGGACGAGTGGCCCGGGACGAGTGCGGGCCGGGGCCGCTCAGCCCTCCCGGCGGGTGTCCGCGACGCAGCGGCCGCCCTCGTTGCGGTAGGTCCAGGCCGCGCCGTCCGTGACCAGCTCGCGGACGGCCTTCAGGAAGCGGTCCACGTGCTCGTCCGGGGTGCCGGCGCCGAAGCTCACCCGGATCGCGTTCAGGCTGCGCTCGCCGGGCAGCGAGGGCTCCGGGGCGCCGCACTCCGAGGGCGCGGCCTCCTCGTCGCCGAGCAGGGTGCGCACCAGCGGGTGGGCGCAGAACAGGCCGTCGCGGACCCCGATGCCGTACTCGGCGGACAGCGCGGCCGAGAAGTGCGAGCTGTTCCAGCCCCGGACGACGAAGGAGAGCACACCCACCCGGTCCGAGTCGGCGCCGAACAGGTTCAGCACCCGGACCTCGGGGACCTCGGCCAGCCCGGCCTTCAGCCGCGCGATCAGCGCGCGCTCACGGGCCTCCAGGGCGTCGAACCCGGCCTCGGTGAGCGCCCGGCAGGCCGAGGCGATCGCGTAGACGCCGATGACGTTGGGCGAGCCGGCCTCGTGCCGGGCCGGACCGGTGTGCCACTGCACGGCCACCGAACCGTCGGCCTCCCGGGCCACCGTGCGGGTGGCGCCGCCGCCGGCCAGGTAGGGGTCGGCCGCGTCCAGCCAGTCGGCCCGGCCGGCCAGCACCCCGGCGCCGAACGGCGCGTACAGCTTGTGGCCGGAGAAGGCGATCCAGTCGACGTCCAGCTCGCGCACCGAGACCCGGTGGTGCGGGGCCAGCTGCGCGGCGTCCAGCACCACCCGGGCGCCGTGGCGGTGGGCGGTGCGGGTCAGCTCGGCGACCGGCCAGAGCTCTCCGGTGACGTTGGAGGCCCCGGTGACGCAGAGCAGCTTCGGGCCCTCCGGCGCCTGGGCGAGCGCGGCGTCGAAGGCGGCGACCGCCTCGGCGTGCGAGCGGGGGGCGCGCAGGTAGGTGACCGGCAGACCGGCGTGCGCCCACGGCAGCAGCGAGGCGTGGTGCTCGGTCTCGAAGGCGAACACCTGCGTCCCGGCCGGGACGGCGCCGGCCAGCAGGTTGAGCGAGTCGGTGGTGGCGCGGGTGAAGACCACCTGGTCGCCCTCGCGCAGGTCGAGGAACTCGGCGACGGTGCGGCGGCTCTGCTCGAACAGGTCGGTGGAGAGCTGCGAGAGGTAGCCGGCGCCGCGGTGCACGCTGCCGTAGTAGGGGGCGTAGGCGGCGACGTCGTCCCAGACCCGCTGGAGCGCCGGGGAGCTGGCGGCGTAGTCGAGCGCCGCGTAGTCGACCTTCTCGCCGTTGGCCAGCGGGACCTGGACATCGTGGCCGAGGACGGCGAGGGGGGCGCAGAGGGAGGTCGAGAGGGACATGAGGATGCACTCCTGTACGGGTCAGGGACCCCGGGAGTGCGATCTGTCCGGCGTCCGCGCTTGCCACGCGGACCCATCGCCACGTGACCCGGTCCTCACCCAGGGCACCCCGCCACGGACGGAGGGTTGCCGGACAGCCAGCTGGGGCTTGACGCTGTCGCTCATGACCTGGCGAAGACTCTAGGTCGCGGCCGTCCCGTGGTCAAACGGGCGTCCGCATCCCGGACATGGGTCGGGCCCGCCGGGAAGGACGCCCCGCGGGCCCCCACACCCGGGGCTCACCCGGGCGGGGGGCACGGGCCCCTGCTTCAGCAGGGCGT
>NZ_JBHYUU010000107.1:13392-29062 GCF_042749955.1 Kitasatospora sp. NPDC059462
TTGGAGTGGGGCGGCGCCTGTTTGTTTTCCCAGGGGGCGTACCTCGGGTTGGGGGGGGGGGCGGGGGGGGGTCGCGCCGCCGCCGCGCCCCCGACTCCCGTGTCACGCCCGGGCGGTGGCCTCGGACCAGTGCTTCAGCAGGTCCTGCGCGGCACCCGAGTCGATGGCCGCCGCGGTGCGCCGCATCGCCGCCCCGAGCTGCTCGGCGAGCGGCGCGCCGGTCAGGTCGAGCGCCACCAGCGCGGCCGCCGAGTTCAGCACCACCGCGTCGCGCACCGGCCCGCGCTCCCCGGCCAGCAGCCGGCGCGCGACGTCCGCGTTGTACACCGGGTCCCCGCCGCGCAGCGCCTCGATGCCGACCGGCTCGATGCCGACCTCGCGCGGGTCGAAGGAGGTCTCGGTGACCTCGCCGTCCCGGACGATCCAGACCCGCGAGGTGGTGGTGATGGTCAGCTCGTCCAGCCCGTCGTCGCCCCGGAAGACCAGTGCGCTGGCTCCGCGCTGCGCCAGCACCCCGGCGATCAGCCCGGCGAGGCGGGTGTCGAAGCAGCCGACGGCGTGCGCCGTCACCCGGGCCGGGTTGGTGAGCGGGCCGAGGATGTTGAAGGCGGTCGGCACCCCGAGCTCGCTGCGGGCCGGGCCGGCGTACCGCATCGACGGGTGGAAGGTCGCCGCGAAGCAGAAGGTGAGCCCGACCTCCTCGGCCACCTCGGCGACCCGGCGCGGCCGCAGGTTCAGGCTGATGCCCAGCTTCTCCAGCACGTCCGAGGAGCCGCTGGCCGAGGAGGCGGCCCGGTTGCCGTGCTTGACCACCTTGGCGCCGGCCGCCGCGGCCACGATCGCCGACATCGTCGAGATGTTGACGGTCTTGGCCCGGTCGCCGCCGGTGCCGACGATGTCCACCGCCGGGCCGGGGATGGTCAGCGGCTCGGCGTGCGCGTACATCGAGTCGACCAGGCCGGAGATCTCGTCGACCGTCTCGCCCTTGGCCCGCAGCGCCACCATGAAGCCGGCGATCTGCACCGGGGAGGCCTCCCCGCTCATGATCCGGTCCATCGCCCATGCGGTGGCCGCACGGTCGAGGTCCTCCCCCCTCAGCAGCGCCGACAGGATGTCCGGCCAGGTGCGGACCACCTGCGCGGGCTCGCTACCGCCGTTCGCAGGGTTCACGTTCACCATGGCTGACTCCAGCTCTCGCTCCCCGCGGACGGGGAAGGACGTAGGGACGTCGGTCAGCCTATCGAGCGGCGGGGTGCCGGGGCCCCGCCGTTCACCCTTCTTCTCTTGTGGTGAGACGCCGGGGCGGGACGCCGGGCGGGACCCCGGGCCGCGGGCCTAGCGCGCGGCGGGCGCCCGCTTGGCCATCCGGGCCCGCAGCAGGGTCGCGACGGCCTCCGCCAGCGCCACCGGGTCCACCGGCTGGGAGATCGCCGCGTCGGCCCGGCTCCAGGCCGCCAGCCAGGAGTCCTGCGGCCGGCCGATCAGCACCAGCAGCGGCGGGCAGCCGTAGATCTCGTCCTTCAGCTGCCGCGCGAGCCCGAGCCCGCCGGCCGGCACCGCCTCGCCGTCCAGGACGCAGAGGTCGATGCCGCCCTTCTCCAGCGCCTTGAGCACCGCCGGAGTGGTCGCGCACTCCAGGTACGCCAGCTCCGGAAGGTCCTCCGCGGGCCGCCGGCCGAGAGCGGTCAGCACCTGCTCGCGGGTGGTGCGGTCGTGGCTGTAGACCAGAACGGTCAACGTCTCGTCGGTCGTGTACGCCATGGGCCTGCTCCCTCACGTGTGATCCGGACCACGTTCGCCTCTCCCCGGATGCTACTCCCGATCACCCGCCGCCGAGCCCTTCCCGCGAGATCCCTCCCGACCCGCCGCGCCCGCCACTGGTCCGGGCGGAGCACGGCGCGTCACCCCCACCCGCACGGACCACCCGTACGGCGGACGGGTGGTCTCTCCCCTTACTACCGACGGCCCCGCGGGCCCGCCGCGACACGCCGCAGGGGGCCCCGAAGGGCCCCTTCGAGGAACCGTCAGAAAAGGGACACCGGGCTGCTCAGCAGGGGTACGCACAGCCGTCCGGGTGCCAGGGGGGCATATCGCACGCACCGGACACTCCGAGGGACACCCCCCGGCGTGAAGACGGAATAAGGGACCGACATAATGTCCGTCGTGGCGACAGCAACAGCAGTAGAAACCGGGCACGCGCACGGATCGGTCAACCGGCCGAACATGGTCAGCGTCGGAACGATCGTCTGGCTCAGTTCCGAGTTGATGTTCTTCGCGGCCCTCTTCGCGATGTACTTCACGCTCCGCTCCGTCAAGGGGCCGGAGTTCTGGACCGAGAAGGCGCACGCCCTCAACGTGCCCTTCTCCTCGGTCAACACCACGATCCTGGTGCTCTCCTCGCTCACCTGCCAGCTCGGCGTCTTCGCCGCCGAGCGCGGGGACGTGAAGAAGCTCCGCTCGTGGTTCGTCCTGACCTTCGTGATGGGCGCGGTCTTCATCGGCGGCCAGATCTTCGAGTACACCGAGCTGGTCAAGAAGGACGGCCTCTCGCTGTCCTCGGACCCGTACGGCACGGTGTTCTACCTGACCACCGGCTTCCACGGTCTGCACGTGACGGGTGGTCTGATCGCCTTCCTGCTGGTCCTGGGACGGACGTACGCAGCCAAGCGCTTCACTCACGAGCAGGCCACCGCCGCCATCGTGGTGTCGTACTACTGGCACTTCGTCGATGTCGTGTGGATCGGCCTGTTCGCGACCATCTACCTGATCAAGTAACCAGCTGATCAGGTCGCTGGCCACCGGCCTCGGGTCCCGCCCTCACCGGCGACGGCCCGATTTCGCCGGTGCCGACGCTCCCACCGACCGACCGCGCGCGCAGCCCTAGACAGGCAGCCTCGTGCCGGCCAGACCGGCCGCCGGGTGCACCCACCAGTCGACCAGATCCTGACACCGGGGTTATTCCGTGAAAAAGCTCTCCGCACGACGGCGCCACCCACTGGCGGCGCTGGTCGTCCTACTTCTCGCCCTGGCGGCAACCGGGGGGCTGTACGCCGCGTTCGCGCCCGCCGACAAGGCGCAGGCCGACGTCGCCGCGCAGTCGCTCGCGATCGACGAGGGCAAGAAGCTCTTCGCCGTGGGCTGCTCCTCCTGCCACGGCCTGAACGGCCAGGGGTCCAGCGACGGTCCGAGCCTGGTCGGCGTCGGTTCCGCCGCGGTGGACTTCCAGGTGGGCACCGGCCGCATGCCGGCCCAGCAGCCCGGCGCCCAGGTGCCGCGCAAGCCGAACATCTACTCGCAGGCGGAGATCGACCAGCTCGCCGCCTTCGTCGCCTCGCTCGGCCCCGGCCCGGTGACGCCCACCGACGAGCAGCTCACCTCGACCAACCCCGAGGACCTCGCCAAGGGTGGCGAGCTGTTCCGCACCAACTGCGCCCAGTGCCACAACTTCTCCGGCCAGGGCGGTGCCCTCACCCAGGGCAAGTACGCCCCGTCGCTGGAGGGCGTGGACGCCAAGCACATCTACGAGGCCATGCAGACCGGCCCGCAGAACATGCCGTCGTTCCCGGACAGCACCATGCCCGAGGAGCAGAAGAAGCAGATCGTGGCCTTCGTCCGCCACACCACCAACGATGAGCCCAACCCCGGCGGTCTCACGCTCGGCAGCCTCGGTCCGGTGACCGAGGGCCTGTTCGGCTGGATCTTCGGTCTCGGCGCGCTCATCCTGGTCGCGATCTGGGTCGCCGCCCACACCACCAAGGCCAAGAAGTCATGAGCCACGACATGTCAGAAGAGAAGCTCCCGGAGTCGCACGGCTCCGCCGGGCACCACGAGGTGGCCGCCCACGGCGACCCGTTCGCCGACCCCGGTCTGCCGGCCCACGAGCCGCGCCGCACCGACATCGACGAGCGGGCCGCCAAGCGGGCCGAGCGCCAGGTGTCGCTGATGTTCGTCGTGTCGATGATCGCCACCGTCGGCTTCATCGCCTCGTACGTGGCCATCGACCCGGACAAGATCGTCTACATCTGGCCGCTGGGCCACGTCAGCGCGCTGAACTTCGCGCTCGGCATGACCCTGGGCCTCGCGCTGTTCCTCATCGGTGCCGGTGCGGTCCACTGGGCCCGCACCCTGATGTCGGACCACGAGATCCCGGCCGAGCGTCACCCGATCGAGGCCGACGACGAGGTCCGCGCGGACGTCATCGAGCAGTTCAAGACCGGTGCCGCGGAGTCCGGCTTCGGCCGCCGCAAGATGATCCGCAACACCCTCATCGGTTCGATGGCGCTGGTCCCGCTCTCCGGCGTGGTCCTGCTCCGCGACCTGGGCCCGCTGCCCGAGGACAAGCTGCAGCACACCGGCTGGGACGAGGCCACCGAGTCCAAGCCGCTGCAGCTGATCAACATGAACACCAACCTGCCGATGAAGGCCGAGGACATCATCCAGGGGTCGCTGACCTTCGCGATGCCCGAGGGCCTGACCACGCACTCCGAGGACTTCCAGGTTCGCATCGCGAAGGACGCCCTCATGCTGGTGCGCATCGCGCCGGAGGACATCAAGGACGAGAAGTCCAAGGAGAAGGGGTTCGAGGGCATCCTCGCCTACTCCAAGATCTGCACCCACGTCGGCTGCCCGATCAGCCTGTACGAGCAGCAGACCCACCACGCGCTCTGCCCCTGCCACCAGTCGACCTTCGACCTGGCGGACGGCGCGCGCGTCATCTTCGGCCCGGCCGGCCACCCGCTGCCGCAGCTGAAGATCACCACTGACGAGAAGGGCTTCCTGGTCGCCCACGGCGACTTCGACGAAGCCGTCGGCCCGAGCTTCTGGGAGCGTGCTCGATGAGCAGTGCGAGCAGCACCACCTCCGGCGCCGCCAAGCCCTCCAGCACGCGCGCCAAGCCCGCGAACAAGTGGGAGCAGGCAGCGGACTGGACGGACGGCCGGCTGGGGATCTACTCCCTCGCCAAGGCCAACCTGCGGAAGATCTTCCCGGACCACTGGTCCTTCATGCTGGGCGAGATCTGCCTCTACACCTTCATCATCATCATCCTGACCGGCGTCTACCTGACGCTGTTCTTCAAGCCCTCGATGGGCGAGGTCATCTACGACGGCTCGTACGTGCCGCTCAAGGGCCTCCCGATGTCCGAGGCCTACGCCTCGACGGTCGACATCAGCTTCGAGGTGCGCGGCGGTCTGCTGGTCCGCCAGATCCACCACTGGGCCGCCCTGGTCTTCGTGGCGGCGATGCTCGTGCACATGATGCGCGTCTTCTTCACCGGCGCGTTCCGCAAGCCGCGCGAGATCAACTGGGTCTTCGGCTTCCTGCTGCTGATCCTGGGCATGTTCGACGGCTTCTTCGGCTACTCGCTGCCCGACGACCTGCTCTCCGGCACCGGTATCCGCTTCATGGAAGGCGCGATCCTCGCCGTCCCGCTGGTGGGCACCTACATCCAGATGTTCCTGTTCGGCGGCGAGTTCCCGGGCACCGACATCGTGCCCCGGTTCTTCACCATCCACGTGCTGCTGATCCCGGGCATCATGCTGGGCCTGCTGGTCGCCCACCTGATCCTGGTCTTCTACCACAAGCACACCCAGTGGGCGGGCCCGGGCAAGACCGAGAAGAACGTCGTCGGCATGCCGCTGATGCCGGTCTACATGGCCAAGGCCGGTGGCTTCTTCTTCCTGGTGTTCGGCCTCATCGCCGTCATCTCGGCGATCGCCACGATCAACCCGGTCTGGTCGGTCGGCCCGTACCGCGCGGACCAGGTGTCCACCGACGCCCAGCCCGACTGGTACATGGGCTTCTCCGAGGGTCTGATCCGCCTCATGCCGGGCTGGGAGATCGGCCTGTGGGGCCACACCCTCAACCTGGGTGTCCTGGTTCCGCTGGCGATCTTCCCGCTGGTCCTGGTCTCGATCGCGGTCTACCCGTTCATCGAGGGCTGGATCACCGGCGACAAGCGCGAGCACCACATCCTGGACCGTCCGCGCAACGCCCCGGTCCGCACCGCGCTGGGCGCCGCCTGGATCAGCCTCTACCTGATCCTGCTGGTGGCCGGTGGCAACGACCTGTTCGCCACCCACCTCCACCTGTCGATCAACTCGGTCACCTACGCCGTCCGCGTCGGCTTCTTCGTCGTCCCGGTCGTGGTCTTCATCATCACCAAGCGCTGGTGCCTCGGCCTCCAGCGCCGTGACAAGGAGAAGGTGCTGCACGGTCGCGAGACCGGCGTCATCAAGCGCCTGCCGCACGGCGAGTTCATCGAGGTGCACGCCCAGCTGCCGCAGCAGGACCTGCACAAGCTCACCGCGCACGAGCAGGTGCAGCCGGTCGAGCTGCCGGCCGCGACGGACGAGAACGGCGTGGCCCGCAAGGCCGGCGTCCTCACCCGGACCCGGGCGAAGCTCTCCCGCGGCTTCTACGGCGAGGGCAGCCAGATCCCCAAGCCGACCGCCGAGGAACACCACGAGATCACCAGCGGCCACGGCCACCACTGATCCCGTACGCACCCCCGCGTCGCACCCGAGGGCCGCTGACCAGAGTTCTTCTGGTCGGCGGCCCTCGGGCTTTGCCGTACCCGCTCCCCCTCCCCCGCCGTCCGCACCGTCACGTCAGGAGCCCCTCGTGCAGCTGTCCGTCGACCCGGCCTCCGCCACTCCCCCGTACGAGCAGATCCGCGCCCAGATCGCCGAGCAGGCCCGCAGCGGCGAGCTGGCCACCGGGCTGCGGCTGCCCACCGTCCGCGCGCTGGCCGAGCGGCTCGGGCTGGCCGCCGGAACGGTCGCCCGCGCCTACCGGGAGCTGGAGGCGGACGGGGTGGTGGAGACCCACGGCCGGCGCGGCACCCTGATCGCCGCGACCGGCGACTCCGCGCACCGGCTGGCCGCCGCGGCGGCCGCCGAGTACGCCGAGCGGGCCCGGCGCCTCGGGGTGCCGGCGGCGGACGCCCTGCGCGTCGTGGACGGCGCGCTGCGGGTGGCGTACCGGGACGACTCCGCGGCGGGCTGAACGGCCCTCAGAGCTGCGGGGCGATCATTCCGGTGGCCGGCGCCCGGGTGGCCGGGGCGGTGGTGCTGACGGGCCCGCCCAGGGCGCTGTGCCTGACCCACTCGCTCCAGGCGATGTTCCAGTCGCCGAAGCCGTTGCCGAACGGCTCCATCGACTTGCCGTGGCTGTTCACCACCGTCACCAGGTCCCCCACCCTGGTGTTCTGGTAGAACCAGCGGGCGTTGTCGGTGCTCATCCCGGTGCAGCCGTGGCTGACGTTCTCCACCCCCTGGGAGCCCACCGACCAGGGCGCGGCGTGCACGTACTCGCCGCTCCAGGTCACCCGGGTGGCCCACTCGACGTCGAGGTCGTAGGACTCCTGGCTGCCGGCCGCTATGCCGATCGTCTCGCCGCTCATCCGGACCTTGCGCTCCTGGCCCAGCACCACCTTGACGCCGTTGCGGGTGTCGAAGCCGGGCTTGCCGGTGGTCACCGGTATCGTCCGGACCGCCTGGCCGTCGCGCTTGAGCGTGAGCTCGTGCGCGGCCGCGTCCACCACCGTCTCCACGCGCTCGCCGATCCGCAGCGCCAGGGCGGCCCGGTCGCCGCCGTACAGGCCGTCGGAGATCAGGCTGCCGGTGGCGTCGAAGGCCAGGCTGACGGTGGTGCCGGTGGGCCAGTAGTCCTCGGGGCGGAAGTGCACGTTCTTGTCGTCCACCCAGTACCAGCCGCCGGTGACGGCGGGCTGCGAGACCACCGTCAGCGCGCGCTCCACCTCCTGGCGGGCCTGCGGGTCCTTGACGGCCTCGGAGAGCTGGACGGTGAGCGGCTGGCCCACGCCGTAGACGCCGCTGCCCGAGGAGTCCGGGCCGAGCTTGGCGGTCAGCAGGTGCTGGGCGGCCAGGGTGGAGAAACCGGCTGTGGTCTCGCCCCGGCCGCCGCGGCCGTCGTCGGCGGCGATCCGCACCGTGTAGGCGGTGGCGGCCTTGAGCCGGCCGGTGGTCTGCCAGCTGCTCTGGTCGTCCGAGAGCTTCCCGGCGACCACCCGGCCGTCCGGGCCGACCACGGTGACGTCGGTCAGCCGGCTGCCCGGCACCGCGGTCACCGTGAGGGGCTGGGAGGGGTCGGCCCGCTCGGTGGCGGACAGGTGCACCAGCTCCGCGGCGTCGACCCTGCGCACCGTCTCGGCCGTGCCCTCGCCGCCGGAGGTGCAGCCGGCCAACGGGACCAGTACGACGAGGGCCAGCGTGATGCCGCCGAGACCCGCGATTCCGCGTCTGTCGGCCATGACCGCCTCCCGGGGGTTTCGCACGATTGGTCAGATCGTAGGAACCGCGTCCGCCGGAGCGACAACCGAACGGGGCGCCGTTGGGCCGCGGGGGTGAGGCCGTCACTCCGGGGACGCAACAGGGCCGGGCATCCCGTGCGGGATGCCCGGCCCTGTGCCAGGGGAGCCAGTGCCTACTGGTTCTGGTTCTCGCCCCGGTAGAACTCGAAGACCCAACCGAACAGACCGATCAGGATGATCGGCAGCGACCAGAACATCAGCCACCAGCCGAAGATCACGCCGAGGAAGGCGAGCGCGCCGCCGATGGCCAGCGAGAGCGGCTGCCAGCTGTGCGGGGCGAAGAAGCCCAGCTCGCCGGAGTCGTCCGCGACCTCGGCCTCGGGGTTGTCACCCGCGCCGCTGTCCACCCGGCGGGCGGTGAAGGCGAGGTAGTAGCCGATGAAGGCGCACAGGCCGAAGGCGAGGAAGAGCGCGGTGGTGCCCGCGGCCTCGATTCCGTGGTCGGAGCTGTTGGTCCACAGGCCGTAGGTGATCGCCATGGCCAGCACGAAGACCGAAAGGCCCAGGAAGATCTTGCCCTGTTCCTTCATCAGACGTCACCCTCCTTCTTGCCCTTGCCCAGCTGCGGGGCGTCGTACTTCGCGGGGGTCACACCGGCGAGGTGCTTGGCCGGCTCACCGTGGTTCTCCAGGTAGTCCAGCGCGGCGATCTCCGGGTAGTGGAGGTCGAAGGCCGGGGATTCGGAGCGGATCCGGGGCAGGGTGAGGAAGTTGTGCCGCGGCGGCGGGCAGGAGGTCGCCCACTCCAGCGAACGGCCGTAGCCCCACGGGTCGTCGACCTCGATCTTCTCGCCGTACTTGGCGGTCTTCCAGACGTTGTAGAGGAACGGCAGGATCGACAGGCCGAGCAGGAACGAGCCGATGGTCGAGACGGTGTTCAGGGTGGTGAAGCCGTCGGCGGCCAGGTAGTCGGCGTAGCGGCGGGGCATGCCCTCCGCGCCGAGCCAGTGCTGCACCAGGAAGGTGGTGTGGAAGCCGAAGAACAGCGTCCAGAAGGTGATCTTGCCGAGGCGCTCGTCCAGCATCTTGCCGGTCATCTTCGGCCACCAGAAGTGGAAGCCGGCGAACATCGCGAAGACGACGGTGCCGAAGACCACGTAGTGGAAGTGGGCGACGACGAAGTACGAGTCCGAGACGTGGAAGTCGATCGGCGGGGAGGCCAGCAGGACACCGGTCAGACCACCGAAGAGGAAGGTGACCAGGAAGCCGACGGTCCACAGCATCGGGGTCTCGAAGCTGAGCGAGCCCTTCCACATGGTGCCGACCCAGTTGAAGAACTTCACACCGGTCGGGACCGCGATCAGGAAGGTCATGAAGGAGAAGAACGGCAGCAGTACCTGGCCGGTGACGTACATGTGGTGGGCCCACACCGTCACGGACAGGCCGGCGATCGCGATGGTGGCCGCGATCAGGCCGGAGTAGCCGAACATCGGCTTGCGGCTGAAGACCGGGATGATCTCGGACACGATGCCGAAGAACGGCAGCGCGATGATGTAGACCTCGGGGTGGCCGAAGAACCAGAACAGGTGCTGCCAGAGCAGCGCACCGCCGTTGGCCGGATCGAAGACGTGCGCCCCGAACTTGCGGTCCGCCTCCAGGGCGAACAGCGCGGCGGCCAGGACCGGGAAGGCCAGCAGGATCAGCACCGCGGTCAGCAGGACGTTCCAGGTGAAGATCGACATCCGGAACATCGTCAGGCCGGGGGCCCGCATGCAGATGATCGTGGTGATGAAGTTGACCGCACCCAGGATGGTGCCGAAACCGGAGAAGGCCAGACCCATGATCCACATGTCGGCGCCGATGCCCGGCGAGCGGACCGCGTCCGACAGCGGCGCGTAGGCGAACCAGCCGAAGTCGGCGGCGCCCTGCGGGGTGAGGAAGCCGGCGACCGCGATCAGCGAGCCGAACAGGTAGAGCCAGTAGGCGAACATGTTCAGACGCGGGAACGCGACGTCCGGCGCGCCGATCTGCAGCGGCATGATCCAGTTCGCGAAACCGGCGAAGAGCGGCGTCGCGAACATCAGCAGCATGACCGTGCCGTGCATCGTGAACGCCTGGTTGAACTGCTCGTTCGACAGGATCTGGGTCCCGGGACGAGCCAGCTCGGCGCGCATGACCAGCGCCAGGACGCCGCCGATCAGGAAGAACGCGAACGACGTCGCCAGGTACAGCGTGCCGATCGTCTTGTGGTCAGTGGTGGTGAGCCACTTGATGATGGTGGAACCCGGCTTCCGGGTCCGCTGCGCCCCGACCGTGACGGCCCCGGCGCCCCCGCCGGCCGCGGCGGGCTCGTTGAGGATGGTCACTTCTCTTCACTTCCCATGGTCGTGATGCCGGAGGGCACCGCGCCGGTCTGACCCTTGGCCCGCAGGTCCTTCAGGTGCTGGTCGTACTCGGCACGGTCGACGACCTTCACGTTGAACAGCATGCGCGAGTGGTCGACGCCGCAGAGCTCGGCGCACTTGCCCATGTACTCACCCTTGACGGTCGGGGTGACCTCGAACTTGTTGACCACACCCGGCACGACGTCCATCTTCATCATGAAGTTGATCGGCCAGAAGTCGTGGATCACGTCACGAGAGGTGAGGCGGAACTGCACCGTCTCGTCCACCGGCAGGTACAGCGTCGGCGGCTCGCCGGGGGTACCCACCTCGTACGCGGCCACCTGGCTGGTCGGGTCCGGGTTCTCGGTGTTCTCGTAGTTGAACGCCCAGCTCCACTGGAAGCCCACCACGTTGACGGTGTGCTGCGGCTTCTCGGAGACGGCGGTCAGCTTCGACTCGTCGCGGGCGACGAAGTAGAAGAGGACCGACACGATGATGATCGGGACCGCGGTGTAGAGCGCCTCGATGGGCACGTTGTACCGGGTCTGCGGGGGGACCTGCACGCCGGTGCGGCTGCGCCGGTGGAAGATCACGCTCCAGATGATCAGACCCCACATCAGTACGCCGACCACCAGCGCCGCGATCCAGGAGCCCTGCCACATGTGGAGGACCATCGGCCCTTCCTTGGTGACGGGGCTCGGGAGGCCAAGCCTGGGGAGGTCGTTGGCCGAGCAGCCGGTGGCGGTCGCGATGACGAGGCCCAGTGCCAGCGCCTGAGGCAGCTTCCGCCGCATCGTGCGCCGCGGCGAGCGGTCGGAGCCGTTGGGACTCACGTAGCGCCTTCCCGAAGTCTCGCCCGCCTTCGCGTCGCCCCGGGGAGGTTTCCCCTCCTCGGCGACCCGTCCACGGGCACGGTTTGAATGCTTATGCGGGCCAAACCCTACTCCAGCCTTATGCGCTGCTGACGGGCAGGTCCCGGTAACGCGCCGCCCGAGCACCCGATCAGGCCCGGCAGGGGCTGCGCCGCAGGTCATCCTAGGCATTCGGGGTCCGTACGCCCGATCGGGGGATGACCTCGGACAACGAGTGTGACGCCCTGTCGGACGCGGACGATCCGGACATTCGGGGTGATCGACTGACGGCCGGTGAGGCGTCGCCGGAGCCCGGAACGCACCCGGGAGTGTCGTTAAATGTGACCGTGTACTTCGATGTGGCCTCCACCGCGCCGCTCCACCCCGTCGCCCGGCAGGCGCTGACCGCCGCCCTCGACGAGGGGTGGGCCGACCCCGCCCGGCTCTACCGCTCCGGGCGGCAGGCCCGGATGCTGCTCGACGCCGCCCGGGAGACCGTGGCCGAGGTGCTCGGCTGCCGGGCCGACGAGATCTCCTTCACCGCCGGCGGCACCCAGGCCGTCCAGCTCGGCGTGCTGGGCGCGCTGCACGGCAACCGGCGGCGCGGCCGGCACCTGGTGCACTCCGCCGTCGAGCACTCCAGCGTGCTGCACACCGCGGAGCGGCACGAGGCCGCCGGCGGCGAGGTGACCGCCGTGCCGGTGGACCGGCTCGGCCGGGTCGACCCGGCGGTGTTCTCCTCGGCGCTGCGGCCGGACACCGCGCTCGCCGTGCTGCAGTCCGCCAACCACGAGGTGGGCACGGTGCAGCCGGTCGCCGAGACGGCCGCGCTCTGCGGGGAGGTGCCGCTGCTGGTCGACGCCGCGCAGAGCGCCGGGCGGACGGACCTGCCGGCCGGCTGGTCGCTGCTCGCCGCCAGTGCGCACAAGTGGGGCGGGCCGGCCGGGGTCGGGGTGCTCGCGGTGCGCAAGGGCGTGCGGTACGCCTCGCCGCTGCCCGCCGACGAGCGCGAGGGCGGCCGGGTGCCGGGCTTCGTCAACGTCCCGGCGATCGTCGCGGCGGCGGCCTCGCTGCGGGCGGTGCGGGCCGAGGCGGAGCGGGAGAACGCCCGGCTGCACGAGCTGGTCGAGCGGATCCGGGCGCGGGTGCCGCGGCTGGTGCCCGAGGTCGAGGTGGTCGGCGACCCGGTGCGGCGGCTGCCGCACCTCGTCACCTTCTCCTGCCTGTACGTGGACGGCGAGGTGCTGCTGGGCGAGCTGGACCGGGCCGGGTTCGCCGTCTCCTCCGGCTCCTCGTGCACCTCCTCCACGCTGACCCCGAGCCATGTGCTGGCGGCGATGGGCGTGCTCACCGAGGGCAACGTCCGGGTCTCGCTGCCGTTCGGCACCGCCGAGGCGGACGTCGAACGGTTCCTCACCGTCCTGCCGGAGGTGGTGGCCGCGGTCCGCGCGCCGCTGGGGCTGGACCTCGCCCTGCCGCCGGCCGCCGGGGAGGCGTCCGGCGGCGAGGACTCCGGCGGGGAGGTCTCCGGCGGGGCGCTCACCATCGACGCGCTCACCATCGACGCGCTCACCATCGACGCGCTGGGCAAGAAGTGCCCGCTGCCGGTGATCGAGCTGGCGAAGCGGATCGGCGAGGTGCCGGTGGGCGGCACGATCGCGGTGCTGGCCGACGACGAGGCGGCCCGGCTGGACGTCCCGGCCTGGTGCGGGATGCGCGGGCAGGAGTACCTCGGGGAGGCCCCGGCCGCCGGGTACGGCGGCGACCGGGGCTCGGCCTACCTGGTGCGGCGGCTCAGCTGACCAGGTGCGCGCGCAGCTCGGCGCCGGCCGCCTCGCCGTAGGCGGCGGTGAAGCGCTGCAGGAAGTCGTGCGGGCGCAGCTCGTACTCCTGGGTGCCGACGGTCTCGATCACCAGGGTGGCGAGCATGCAGCCGAGCTGGGCGGCGCGCTCCAGCTCCAGGTCCCAGGAGAGGCCGGCCAGGAAGCCGGCGCGGAAGGCGTCGCCGACGCCGGTCGGGTCCACCTTGGCGTTCTCCGGGGCGCAGCCGACCACCACCGGGGTCTCGCCCTTGCGGTCGATCCGGACGCCCTTGCTGCCCAGGGTGGTGATCCGGGTGCCGACCCGGGAGAGGATCTCGTCGGAGTCCCAGCCGGTCTTGGACTCGATCAGCGCGGCCTCGTACTCGTTGGTGAAGAGGTAGGCGGCGCCGTCGACGATCTCGCGGATGTCGTGGCCGTCGAGGCGGGCCAGCTGCTGGGACGGGTCGGCGGCGAAGGCGTAGCCGCGGGTGCGGCACTCCTGGGTGTGGCGGACCATCGCCTGCGGGTCGTCGGCGCCGATCAGCACCAGGTCGAGGCCGCCGACGCGGTCGGCGATCGGCTTGAGCTCGATGTTGCGGGCCTCGGCCATGGCGCCGGTGTAGAACGAGGCGATCTGGTTGTGGTCCTCGTCGGTGGTGCACATGAAGCGCGCGGTGTGCCGGGTCTCGGAGATGTGGACGGAGCGGCAGTCCACGTTGTTGCGCTCCAGCCAGCTGCGGTACTCGGCGAAGTCCGCGCCGGCCGCGCCGACCAGGACCGGGCGCAGGCCCAGGACGCCCATGCCGAAGGCGATGTTGGGCGCGACGCCGCCGCGGCGGATGTCGAGGGTGTCGACCAGGAAGGACAGCGACACGGTGTGCAGCTGCTCGGCGACCAGCTGGTCGGCGAACCGGCCGGGGAAGGTCATCAGGTGGTCGGTCGCGATCGAGCCGGCGACGGCGATACGCACGGGGTCTCCTCAGGATGGCGGCGGGGCCATGGGACTACGGGGGTGGAACCCACCCACGGTACCCGGCGCGGGCGGGACACCAGCAAGACCGCAGCCGTGCCGGTGCCCGTCCGCTGTCACCCGTCGTCCCCGAACGTGTACTACCCAGTGGTAGCCCTGGTGGGCTCCGGCCCGCCCGGCCTAGGGTCGCAGGAAGGGGCCCTGCCGGCCCCCGCCCAGGTCCGCGGCGGCGTTGCCGCGGCGACGGTGGATCGGAGTTGATGGCCGATGATGCCCAGTCACCACCCGCTGCGGGTTCCGCCCGCCCTGCGCGGCGACGCGGACGGCGAGTCGCTGGAGGCGCTGGTGGATTCCTCGCGCCGGCTGCGCCGGTTCTGGCCGCTGCTGGCGACCGGCCGGCCGGACAGCGCACCGTCCGGGTCCGGCTTCCGCGTCCCCTCCGGGGCCCAGCGGCTGGTCGCGGGGATGCCCGAGTACGGTCCCTGACCCCGGGGCGCGGGTTCCGGGGGACCGGTTCCGGGGCCGGAGGGAACCGGGAGCGTCCGGGGCACGTCACATCCGCGCGGTGCGGCCGGAACGGCGCGCCGCCGAACCCTCGGGAGGATGTGCAGATGGACCTGGAGACCATGCCCCGGCGTTCCGGCCGGGCGCGGGCGACGGCACTGGCGGGCCTGGCGCTGGCGGTGGTGACCGTGCTGGCCGGGTGCGGCGGCGGGGCCGCGGCGGATTCGGACGCCGCGCCCTCCGGCCCGGAGCGGGCGCCGGCGAGCGCGTCCGCCGCACCGGACCCGGCGGCCACGACCTCGGCCCCGGCGCCGACGTCCGTCCCGTCCGCCCCGGCCGACCCGTCCGCCCCGGCTCCGGTGACCACACCGCCGGCCGACCCGTCGGCCACCGCCCCGGATCCGCGGCCGGCCGCCACCGGCCCGGCGCTGACGCCGACCCCGGCGCCCACTCCCCCGGGCGCGGGCGGCAACGGCATCGCGGTGGGCGAGCCGGCGCCGAACGGGCCCGGGAACGGCTCGCCGGTGCACCCGGCGGTCACCTACCGGGTGGACGGCACCCGGCTGACGGTCTGGTTCTACGGCGGGGTCTGCCAGCGGTACGCGCTCAAGGCGGACGAGTCCAAGCCGGGCCGGGTGGACATCCGGGTGACCACGGCCGCGCCGGTCCCGGCCGGGCAGGACTGCGTCGCACTCGCCCAGCGGCAGACGGTGGCGGCCGATCTGAAGGAGCCGCTGCGGGGCCGGACGGTGACCGACGCGGCGACCGGCCAGGAGGTGCCGCTGGAGGCCGACCCGAAGATCGGCCCGGACCCGGCGGCCCCGGACGTCCCGGGCGCCCCGTGACGGCGTGACCCGAGCCCGGACACGGCGAAGGCGGCCCCGGTGA
>NZ_JBHYUU010000108.1:0-28973 GCF_042749955.1 Kitasatospora sp. NPDC059462
GTAGGCTCCCGGGGGCCTCCCACCGCCGTTTCGCCGTATTCGGAGCGATTCGTGCCGGTACCCCGGCGGCGGGCGGCCGGGCGGGTGCCGCCGGGCCGGGGAAAAGGGGCAGGGGCCTCCTCGTACGGACGGCCGGGGTGCGGCAGGATGTCCGCCATGACGTCCAGCGTTCGTGACGAAGAGGCCCCGCCCGCACCGGCGTCCGGCCCGCAGGCCAACACCGTGGTGGTGCCGGCGGACGAGGATCCGGTCGCGGCGGCGGGCAGCGAGGTGATCGGCGGCCCGCCCGGACGGCGCGCGCTGCTCGGCGTCTCCTGGTGGATCCCGGCGCGCTTCCTGGCGCTGGTGGTGATCGTGGTCTCGGTGCTGGGCATGGCGCAGAAGCTGCCCTGCTACGACGCCGCCTGGTTCCAGCCCGGTTCGCCGCAGTACGTGCACGCCTGCTACAGCGACATCCCGCACCTGTTCTCCGGGCGCGGCTTCGCGGCCGGCCTGCACCCGTACGTGGACCGGATCCCGGGCACCACCGGTGACCTCCAGTTCCTGGAGTACCCGGTGCTGACCGGACTGTTCATGCAGATCGCGGCCTGGCTGACGCCCGGCGGCGGCGCCCTGCAGGACCAGGAGCGCTGGTTCTGGACGATCAACGCCGGCCTGCTGATGGCCTGCGCGGTGGTCGCCGTGGTCGCGCTCTCCCGCACCCACCGGCGCCGCCCCTGGGACGCGCTGATGTTCGCCCTGGCGCCGACCCTGCTGCTCAACGCCACCGTCAACTGGGACCTGCTGGCCGTCGCGCTGGCCGCCGTCGCGCTGGCCTGGTGGTCCGGCTCGCGGCCGGCCTGGGCCGGGGTGTTCATCGGCCTGGCCACCGCCGCCAAGCTCTACCCGGTGCTGCTGCTCGGGCCGCTGCTGGTGCTCTGCTGGCGGGCCGGCCGGAAGCGGGACCTGCGGGCGCTGCTCGGCGGGGCCGTCGGCGCCTGGCTGCTGGTCAACCTGCCGATCATGATCGCCAACTGGCAGGGCTGGTCGACCTTCTACGTCTTCAGCAAGCACCGCACCGAGGACTACGGCTCGCTCTGGCTGATCCTCATGCAGAGCCGGGGCGTGGGGCTGGCGAACCTCGACACCTTCATCGCCGTCCTGATGCTGCTGAGCTGCGCGGGGATAGCGTGGCTCGGCCTCGCGGCGCCCCGCCGGCCGCGGGTGGCCCAGCTGGCCTTCCTGGTGGTGGCCGCGTTCGTGGTGTTCAACAAGGTCTACTCGCCGCAGTACGTGCTCTGGCTGCTGCCGCTCGCGGTGCTGGCCCGGCCGCGCTGGCGGGACTTCCTGATCTGGCAGGCCTGCGAGGTGCTCTACACCCTGGGCATCTGGTCCCACCTGGGCTTCGTCACCGGGCCCAAGCAGCACGGCATCGGCGAGTCCTGGTACCACTTCGCGATCGTGCTGCACCTGCTCGGCACGCTCTACCTGGTCGGCATGGTGGTCCGGGACATCCTGCTGCCGGACCGCGACCCGGTGCGCTGGGACGGCAGCGACGACCCGTCCGGCGGGGTGCTCGACGGCGCCCCGGACGTCTTCGTGCTCGGCGCCGCCCGCCGGCTGCGCGAGGAGGAGAGCTACGCCGGGTACGCGCCGGCCGGCCCCGAGGCGTGGCTCGACGAGCCGCCCGCCGTGGAACCGGCCGGCGCGGAACCGCTGGTCGCGGACGCGGCCGCCGTGAAGCCGGCGGGCGGGGACGCGGCCCCGGTGGAGCCGGCCGCCGCGGAACCGCCGGTGAAGGACTGACCGGCGCGACCGCCGGGACTCAGCGGTCCACCACGCGGTCGAAGTGCGTGGTGGTGTGCCGCACCTGAAGGCCGAGCTCGTCGCCGACCGCCGGCGGCTCGGCCTCGCCGTCCAGCAGCAGCAGCGAGACCTGCATGTGCGGCGGCTCGGCGAACCAGAGCTGCTTGCCGGCCCAGTGGTACGGCGACTTGGTCTTGTTGACGGTCGCCAGTCCGGCCCGGGCGATGCCCTTGGCGCGCGAGGACATGCCCTGCACGTACTTGGGCGCCTCCAGCCCGATGCCGTGCGCGGTGCCGCCGGCGACCACCAGCAGGTGGCCGTCGGACGGCGCCGGGTGCTGGCGGTAGCCGTAGCGGTCGCCCTTGCGCACCGGGGTGACGTCCAGCACCGTCGCCCGGACCTCCAGCGCGCCGTGGTCGCCCAGCCAGAGCCGGGTGCCGATCCTGGCCCGGAAGACGGTGTCCGGGAAGCGCTGGGCCAGCTGCTCCATGCCCGCCGCGCCGAGGTGGCTGACGAACACGGTGTGCACCGGGATGCCGGCGGCCCGGGCGGTCTCCACCCAGTACGCGACCTCCTCGACCGGGCTGGAGCCGTCCGGCCGGTCCATCGGCAGGTGCAGCGCGAGGCCCTCGAACGAGACGCCCTCCAGCTCGGCGGCGACGGCCGGGAGGTCGGCCGCCGAGACGCCGTGCCGGCGCATGGTGGTCATGCACTCCACCACCACCCGGGCGCCGTGCAGCGCCCGCAGGCCCGGCAGGCTCGCCACCGTCCGGATCACCCGGGCGTGCGGCAGCGGCAGCGCCTCCTCGCCCACCCGGTAGGGGGTGAGCACCAGCAGCTCGCCGCCGTACCACTCGGCCGCGTCGGCGGCCTCGTAGGCGGTGCCCACCGCCAGCACCCCGGTGCCGAGGAGGGTCGCCTCCTCGGCCAGGCGGTGGTTGCCCAATCCGTAGCCGTTGCCCTTCGCCACCGGCACCAGGCCGGGGAACTCGGCCAGGACGGAGCGCTGGTGGGTGCGCCAGCGTTCGGTGTCGAGGTAGAGCGACAGCGTCATCGGGTCATCTCCCAGGGGGTGTTGGGCACGGCTGCTCGGTGGCTCGGAGCGGGCTGCTCAGCGGCGCGACATGTAGAGGTCGAGGGCCTTGTGCAGCAGCTTGTTGAGCGGGAAGTCCCACTCGCCGAGGTACTCGGCGGCCTGGCCGCCGGTGCCGACCTTGAACTGGATCAGGCCGAACAGGTGGTCGTTCTCGTCCAGGGTGTCGGAGATGCCGCGCAGGTCGTACACCCCGCCGCCCAGGGCGTAGGAGTCGCGCATCATCCGCCACTGGATCGCGTTCGACGGCTTGACCTCGCGCTTGTGGTTGGCCGAGGCGCCGTAGGAGTACCAGACGTGCTCGCCGACGACCAGCATCGTGGTCGCGGCCAGCGGCTCGCCCTCGTGGTAGGCGATGTACAGCCGCATCCGGTTCGGGTCCTCGGCGGTGAGGGCCTTCCACATGCGCTGGAAGTAGGCCAGCGGGCGCGGGGTGAACTTGTCGCGCTCGGCGGTCACCAGGTAGAGCTGGTGGAAGACCGGCAGCTCGTCGTAGCCGCCCTGGACGACCTCGACGCCGCTCTTCTCGGCCTTCTTGATGTTGCGGCGCCAGAGCTGGTTGAAGCCCTTCTGGATGTCGTCCAGCGAGCGGTTGGCCAGCGGCACCTGGAAGACGTAGCGCGGCTGGACGTCGCCGAAGCCGGCGCCGCCGTCCTCGCCCTGCAGCCAGCCGGCCTTGCGCAGCCGGTCGGCCACCTCGAAGGCGCGCGGCTCGTACCAGTCGGCCTCGACGTCGCGCAGGCGCTTGGCCTGCTTGGCGGCGATGGCCTCCTTGATGGTCGGGGCGTTCCAGCGGCGGATGACCACCGGCGGGCCCATCTTCACCGAGAAGGCGCCCTGGGACTTCAGGTGCGCCAGCATCGGCTGCAGCCAGCGGTCGAGGTCGCGGTCGAACCAGTCGATGACCGGGCCCTCGGGCAGGTAGGCGAGGTAGCGCTTGAGCTTGGGCAGCTGCCGGTAGAGCACCAGGCCGGCGCCGACGAGCTGGTTGGCCTCGTCGAACCAGCCGATCGACTCCGAGCGCCACTCGGCCTTCACATCGCCCCAGGACGGCACCTGCATGTGGCTCGCCGAGGCGCGGCTCCTGATGAAGGCGAGGTGCTCCTCGCGGGTGATCGTCCTCAGGCGCAGGCTCATGCTCGGTGCTCCTCGTCGGTCGGGCTGCGGTGGGCCCCGTCTTCTCGGGGTGACCCTATCGTCCGGGGTCCCGTCGGCCGCGGGCACGGCGGCGCCCCCGCCGCGTACCCGTCCGTCTGAAGACAAGTACGCCACGGGGGCGCCCGGGGTTCCTCGGGGGAGCGGGACTAACCCCACAGACCGCCGCGTGCGATGCCGAGGTAGAAGCCGATCGCCGAGGCGCCGAGTGTGATCATCAGCACGAAGCGCTCGGCCGTGGTGACGGAGACGTACATCCCCAGCAGACCGGTGACGATCCCGAACAGGCCGGTCCACGAGGTCAGCAGGTGCAGGTTGTGGAAGAACGACGTGATGAAGGAGATCGCGCCCAGCACGGCGGTGAGGCCGACCAGGGTGTTCTCCCGCGGGTGCGGGTGTCCGTCGGTGTTCAGGGTCAGGGCGGGCATGCGGTGGACGGTCTGGGCCATGAGTCCCACCTCCTGCGTGGAGACGAACGGGCGGGAAACCCGTTCCGTCCAGATTGCGGCGGTTGGGCGGGTCTCACAACCCCTATGCGTTTTGTTCGTCCGTCCGGGTGCGGGTAGGGTGTGTCGTCTGCACTGGTGTAGTTGTGCCCTCCTCTGCCCTCTTCCGGGTGAACGAGGAGGCACTGTCGGACCCGGCCGCTACGGTGGCCGTGTCGTCACTGCTCCGGTGCCGACGCTGCACAACCCTCCTGCCACGGAGAGACCGTGGCCGCTGAGTCCAAAGGAGGTGGGTTACTCATGCGTCACTACGAGGTGATGGTGATCCTCGACCCCTCGGTCGAGGAGCGCGCCGTTTCCCCCCTGATCGAGAGCTTCATGGCTGTCGTCCGCAACGCGGGTGGCAAGGTCGAGAAGATCGACACCTGGGGTCGCCGCCGTCTGGCCTACGAGATCAACAAGCAGTCCGAGGGCATCTACTCGGTCATCGACCTCCAGGCCACGCCTGAGGTCGTCAAGGAGCTCGACCGCCAGCTGGGCCTGAGCGAGTCGGTTCTGCGGACCAAGGTCCTGCGCCCGGACACCCACTGAGCCACCTCTGAGGCCTTCGGGTCTCGGGTAGCTCGCGACCGCTGTTTCACGTGAAACAGCGGTGAACGGACATCTTCCCGAGAGGTCATCACCACCATGGCAGGCGAGACCGTCATCACCCTCGTCGGCAATCTCGTCGACGACCCCGAGCTGCGCTTCACCCCGTCGGGTGCGGCGGTCGCGAAGTTCCGCATCGCGTCCACTCCCCGCACCTTCGACCGTCAGACCAACGAGTGGAAGGACGGCGAGAGCCTCTTCCTCACGTGCAACGTCTGGCGGCAGCCCGCGGAGAACGTGGCCGAATCGCTCCAGCGCGGCATGCGCGTCATCGTGCAGGGCCGACTGCGCCAGCGGTCTTACGAGACCAAGGAAGGCGAGAAGCGGACGGTCTTCGAGGTCGAGGTCGACGAGGTCGGTCCGAGCCTGCGCTCGGCGACCGCGAAGGTCACCCGGGCCAACCGGTCCGGCGGCCCCCAGGGCGGCGGCTTCGGCGGCGGCCCGCAGGGCGGCGGCCAGGGCGGTGGCTGGGGCGGCGGCCAGGGCGGTGGCGGCCAGCAGGGCGGCGGCTGGGGTGGAAACTCCGGCGGCCAGTCCGGCCCCTCCGACGACCCCTGGGCGTCCAGCGCTCCCTCTGGTGGCAACCAGGGTGGCGGCGGCTGGGGTGCCCCGTCCGGTGGCGGCTTCTCGGAAGAGCCCCCGTTCTAAGAGCTGACAGATTTCGTGCGGCCTGGCCGCGGGCGTCGCGAGACGCCCGCCCGGCCGTGAACCCCAATGGAGCACACAATGGCGAAGCCGCCTGCTCGCAAGCCGAAGAAGAAGGTTTGCGTCTTCTGCAAGGACAAGGTCAACTACGTTGACTACAAGGACACGAACCTGCTGCGGAAGTTCATCTCCGACCGCGGCAAGATCCGTGCCCGCCGGGTCACCGGCAACTGCACCCAGCACCAGCGTGACGTCGCCACGGCCGTGAAGAACAGCCGTGAGATGGCGCTGCTGCCCTACACCAGCACCGCGCGCTAAGAGAGGGTGACCGAACAATGAAGATCATCCTCACCCACGAGGTGCCGGGCCTGGGCTCGGCCGGCGAGGTCGTCGAGGTCAAGGACGGCTACGCCCGCAACTACCTGGTCCCGCGCGGCTACGCCATCCGCTGGACCAAGGGCGGTCAGAAGGACGTCGACGCCATCCGTCGCGCCCGGAAGATCCACGAGATCCAGACCCTTGAGGCCGCCAACGAGGTCAAGGGCAAGCTGGAGGGCGTCCAGGTCAAGCTGGCCGTTCGTTCCGGCGAGGCCGGCCGTCTGTTCGGCTCGGTGACCCAGGCCGACGTCGTCGAGGCCATCAAGGCCGCCGGCGGCCCGGCGGTCGACAAGCGCGCCGTCGCGATCGCCTCGCCGATCAAGACCGTGGGCACCCACAAGGTCTCGGTCAAGCTGCACTCGGACGTCCAGGCCAACCTGGACGTCGCCGTCGTCGCCGCCTGAGCCACGACCACACGCCGGTAGCGTCAGCTCCGCGGCAGTGGTCCGAGGGCCGGTCCCCCTTCGCGGGGGGACCGGCCCTCGGTCGTTCCCCGGGCCGCCCCGGCGGGGCCGCCCGGCGCCGTCGGCGCGGCTCAGCTCCGCACGGCGCCGGTGACCAGCCACCGGCCGCCCCGGGCCCGCCAGGCCAGGAAGCCGCCGCGGACCAGCATGAAGAGGTTCATCGCCCACCAGAGCCCGGCGAGCCCGGTGCCGCTGGCCGGCACCGCCAGCGCGGCGGGCGCGAAGACCGCCAGCGTGGCGAGCATCGCCCAGGCCAGGAACGGGCCGTCCCCGGCGCCCATCAGCACGCCGTCCAGGACGTAGACCAGGCCGGAGACCGGCTGGCAGAGCGCGAGCAGCAGCAGGACGGTGTTCAGCTGGTGCTGCACCGCCGGGTCCGGGGTGAACAGCGGGACGTACAGCGGCCGGGCGACCACCACCAGCAGGCCCAGCACCACGCCGGAGCCGATGCCCCACTCGATCATCCGGCGGGTGGCGGCCCTGGTGCCCGGGACGTCCCCGGCGCCCAGGTAGCGGCCGATGATGGCCTGGCCGGCGATCGCGATGGCGTCCAGCGCGAAGGCGATGAACAGGAAGACCGTCATGGCGATCTGGTGCGCGGCGATCTCGTCGTCGCCGAGCCCGGCGGCCACCGCGGTGGCGATCATGAGGATGGCGCGCAGGCTCAGGGTGCGGACCATCAGCGGTCCGCCGGCCCGGGCGCTCGCCCGTATCCCGGCCGCGTCCGGCCGCAGCGAGGCCCGTTCCCGGCGGGCGCCGCGGACCACCACGACCACGTAGACGGCGGCCATGCCGGTCTGGGCGATCACCGTGCCCCAGGCCGAGCCGGCCACCCCGAGCCCGGCGCCGTACACCAGGCCGGCGTTCAGCCCGAGGTTGGCGGCGAACCCCGCGACGGCCACGTACAGCGGCGTCCGGGTGTCCTGGAGGCCGCGCAGCACGCCGGTGGAGGCCATCACCATGAGGATCGCCGGGATGCCCAGCGCGCTGATCCGCAGGTACGTCACGGCGTACGGGGCGGCCGTCGGGGAGGCGCCGAGCGCGTCGGCCACCTGCGGGGCGAGCAGCAGGGTCAGCGCGACCACGCCGGCGGAGAGCGCCAGCGCCAGCCAGATGCCGTCGATGCCCTGCTGGATCGCGGCCCGGCGGTCCCCGGCGCCGATCCGGCGGGCGACCGCGGCGGTGGTGGCGTAGGCCAGGAAGACGAAGACCCCGGTGGCGGTGGTGAGCGCGGCCGAGGCCACGCCGACGCCGGCCAGCTGGGCGGTGCCGAGGTGGCCGACGATCGCCGAGTCGGCCATCAGGAAGAGCGGCTCGGCGACCAGGGCGCCGAAGGCGGGGACGGCGAGGGCGAGGATCTCCCGGTCATGCCGGCGGCGGTCGGTGGTGAGGGTCATGGGAACCAGGCTACTCATCCACAGGTAAGTGACGCCATGCGCTTGTGTCACTTACTCGTACGAGCGAACGAGTGGGCCGTCCGTGTGTGTGTCCACCGCCACCCGACTCCGTGTGAAGAATTTCTCATGCACAGGCCCGGGACGGGGGAAGCGCAGGTCAGCGGGTTGACGGTGGATCGATGGTCTGGTTATCCACAGGGCTTTCCACAGGGGCGTCCACAGGTTTGCGGCACTTCTCCACAGCAGAGGGCCGCTCGTCCACACCCCCTGTGGATAACCGTCTTGGCTGAAGGCCGTCCGGCGCCTTAGCGTGGGCCCTCCGCCCGACACTCCCATCCGCCCCGGCGTCCGATTTGTCGGAGCGGTGGCGTAGAAAATGCGGTGGCGCGGAGTCGGGTTCCGCACCATCCCAGCCACCGGCAAGACCCGCTCCAACTCGCACCACTCGCTGATCGGGGAACACGCGTGACCGGCCCCCAGTACGACGACCACGACGCCCCGCCGCCGGAGGACGACTGGCAGGGCGGCGACGACCCCTTCCCGGTCGGCGCCTTCGCCGACGCCCCCTTCCCGGACGGTCCCGGCGACCGGCTGCCGGTCTCGCGCGGCCGCGGCGGCCAGGGCCAGGGCGGCGGCTTCCAGAAGGGCGGCAAGGGCGGCCCCGGCGGTTCCGGCGGCTTCCAGCGCGACGGCGGCAAGCGCCGCAAGGGAGGCGAGGACGAGGGCGGCGAGGGCGGCGGCCTGGACGGCTTCGAGCGCGTCCCCCCGCAGGACCTCGCGGCCGAGCAGTCCGTCCTCGGCGGCATGCTGCTCTCCAAGGACGCCATCGCCGACGTGGTCGAGGTGCTCAAGCCGGCCGACTACTACCGGCCCGCCCACGAGCTGGTGCACGGCGCGATTCTCGACCTCTACGCGCGCGGCGAGCCGGCCGACCCGATCACGGTGGCCGGCGAGCTGACCAAGCGCGGCGAGCTCCAGCGGGTCGGCGGCCCCGGCTACCTGCACACCCTGGTCAACTCCGTCCCGACCGCCGCCAACGCCGAGTACTACGCGCAGATCGTGCACGAGCGCGCGGTGCTGCGCCGGCTGGTCGAGGCCGGCACCCGGATCGCCGGCATGGGCTACGCCGCCGAGGGCGACGTCGACGAGATCGTCAACGCCGCCCAGGCGGAGATCTACGCCGTCACCGAGCAGCGCACCAACGAGGACTACGCGCCGCTCGCCGACATCATGGAGGGCGCGCTCGACGAGATCGAGTCGATCGGCTCCCGCAACGGCCAGATGTCCGGCGTCCCGACCGGCTTCGCCGACTTCGACGCGCTCACCAACGGGCTCCACCCCGGCCAGATGATCGTCATCGCGGCCCGGCCCGCGATGGGCAAGTCCACCCTGGCGCTGGACTTCGCCCGGGCCTGCTCGATCCACAACAAGCTGCCGAGCGTGATCTTCTCGCTCGAAATGGGCCGCAACGAGATCGCCATGCGCCTGCTCTCCGCCGAGGCCCGGGTGGCGCTGCACCACATGCGCTCCGGCTCCATGACGGACGACGACTGGACCCGGGTCGCCCGCCGGATGCCGGACGTCAGCGAGGCGCCGCTGTTCATCGACGACTCGCCGAACCTGTCGATGATGGAGATCCGCGCCAAGTGCCGTCGGCTCAAGCAGCGCAACGACATCAAGCTGATCGTCATCGACTACCTCCAGCTGATGCAGTCCGGCGGCTCCCGCCGGGCCGAGAACCGCCAGCAGGAGGTCTCCGACATGTCGCGGAACCTGAAGCTGCTGGCCAAGGAGCTGGAGGTGCCGGTGATCGCGCTCTCCCAGCTGAACCGTGGTCCCGAACAGCGCACCGACAAGCGTCCGATGGTCTCCGACCTGCGTGAGTCCGGCTCGATCGAACAGGACGCCGACATGGTCATCCTGCTGCACCGCGAGGACGCCTACGAGAAGGAGTCGCCCCGCGCGGGCGAGGCCGACCTCATCGTCGCCAAGCACCGTAACGGCCCGACCGCCACCATCACGGTGGCCTTCCAGGGCCACTACTCGCGCTTCGTCGACATGACCCGGGACTAGCCCGCGGCGGGCCCGGGCCGGGGCGGCCGGGCCCGGCGGCGGTCAGAGGGTGACGGTCGCGCGGAAGACGGTGGCGGCGGCGCCGTCCAGGCGGGTCGCCGTCCCGGTGGCGGGCAGGAAGGCGGACTCGCCGCGGGCCAGCTCCAGCACGGCGCCGTCCGCCGCGGTCAGCCGGACGCCGCCGGCGGTGCAGAGCAGGATCTGCGGGGCCTCGCCGCCGACCGTCCGCTCCCGGCCGTCCAGGACGAACCGGGAGAGCCGGAACTCGTCGATCGGCACGGGGTACAGCTCCTCGCCGGGCGTCCCGTCGACCGCGACCGGCCGCAGCGGCTCCGGCGCGCAGGAGGCGAACTCGACCACCCGGAGCAGCTCCGGCACGTCGATGTGCTTGGGGGTGAGCCCGGCCCGCAGCACGTTGTCCGAGTTGGCCTGGAGCTCGACGCAGAGGCCGTGCAGGTACGCGTGCGGGACGCCGGCGCCCAGGTAGAGCGCCTCGCCGGCGCGCAGCCGGACGTGGTTGAGCAGCAGACCCGCGATCAGCCCGACGTCCCCCGGGAAGTCCCGGGCGATCCGGGTGTACGGCGCGTACGGCCCGTCCGGCTCGTCGGCGGCGGCCTTGCCGACCGCCTCGGCGGTGTCCCGGACGGCCGCCGCGGCCTCGGGGCCGGAGAGCGTGAGGGCGGCGGCCAGCGCGCGGCTGAGCGCCTCGGACTCGTCCCCGGCGCCCAGCAGGGCGATCACCGGCTCCAGCGCGGGCACGTCGAGGGCGGCCAGCAGCGCGGCCGCGTCGGCGGGCCGGCGGAAGCCGCAGAGGCCGTCGAAGTCGCCGAGCGCGCAGATGAGTTCGGGCTTGTGGTTGGCGTCCCGGTAGTTCCGGTGCGGGGCGTCCAGCGGGATCCCCAGGGCGTTCTCGGCGGCGTAGCCGGCCCGGGCCTGGTCGAGCGAGGGGTGGGCCTGGATGGAGATCGGGATGCCCGGGGCGAGGACCTTCAGCAGGAACGGCAGGGTGGGGCCGAACCGGGCCACCGAGGCGGCGCCCAGCTCGCCCTGCGGGTCCGCGGCGATCAGCTCGTCCAGCCGGCGCGGACCCTCGCCCCGGTCCGCCCGCGAGGGGTCCCCGGGGTGGGCGCCCATCCACAGCTCGGCCTGCGGTTCGCCGGTCGGCTCCTGCCCGAGCAGCCCGGGGAGCGCGGTGACCGAGCCCCAGGCGTAGGGGCGGACGGTGTTGACGAGCTTGTCCATGGGCGTGGTCCTGCTCCTTGCTGCAGTGGCTGGTGGGCCTCGCCGCCGTCAGGCGGCCGCAGGCGGGGGCGGACGGGTTCGGGCATCCGGGCAAAGGCCGGGCATCGACCCTAGCCGACCCGTACCCCCGCCGGGGAAACGGCGGGCGCCGGCCGGGAGTGCCTCGGCGGGAAGGTCCGTCCGAGGGCTCGGTAGTAGGATGCCAGGACCCAGTGTTTTCCACGGTGTCGTCCGGGCCGGCGGGGTGCCGGCCGGGACTGTGTCTTCCGATGAGTGCGGGCAATGGTGACCGGCACGTCCCGCCACCGGCCGAGAGGTTAGTACGTGACCGTCCAGCAGGGTTTTGCCGATCTCGGCCGGGTGCTGGTGATCATCCCCACCTACAACGAGGCCGAGAACGTCGAGCTCATCGTCGGCCGGGTGCGCGCCGCCGTTCCCGAGGTGCACGTCCTCGTCGCCGACGACAACAGCCCGGACGGAACCGGCGAGCTGGCCGACAAGCTGGCCGCCGAGGACTCCCAGGTGCACGTGATGCACCGCCGGGGCAAGGAGGGGCTCGGCGCCGCCTACCTGGCGGGCTTCCGCTGGGGCATCGACGAGGGCTACGACGTGCTCGTCGAGATGGACGCCGACGGCTCCCACCGCCCCGAGGAACTGCACCGGCTGCTCACCGCGCTGCGCGGCGCCGACCTGGTGCTGGGCTCCCGATGGGTCCCCGGGGGCCGGGTGGTGAACTGGCCGAAGTCCCGGCTGCTGCTCTCGCGCGCCGGCTCGACCTACTCGCGGCTGATGCTGGGCGTGCCGATCCGGGACGTCACCGGCGGCTACCGGGCGTTCCGCAAGGAGACCCTGCTCGGCCTCGGCATGGACCAGGTCGCCTCGGCCGGGTACTGCTTCCAGGTCGACCTGGCCTGGCGGACGGTGAAGGCCGGCTTCAAGGTCGCCGAGGTGCCGATCACCTTCGTCGAGCGGGAGCTGGGCGCGTCCAAGATGAGCAAGAACATCGTCGCCGAGGCGCTCTGGCGGGTCACCTCCTGGGGTGTCACCGACCGCGTCGCCAAGCTGACCGGCCCCAGGGGCTGACCCCGGCGGCGAAGGGTCACCGCCCGGACACGTGATCGGGAAGGCGCGCCCCCGCCGGGCGCGCCTTCCGCGTTTTCCGCGCGCCGTGCTCCCATGCTGTAGGGCGCGAACCGCCCAACCAGAGGGAGCACCCAGTGACGTCGTCCCCGTCCGAGGAGAACGCCGGCGCGGACCCGGTCGACGCGACGCCCGCCGCCGGGGCGCCGGTCCGGCCGCTGGAGGTCGAGGTCTTCACCGGCCCGGAGTCGGCCTTCTTCGCCACCTCCACGCTGGTCCTCGGCGAGCACACGGCAATTCTGGTCGACGCCCAGCTCACCCGCAGTGCCGGCCGCGAGCTGGCCGAGTGGGTGGCGGGCAAGGGCCGCCGACTGCTCGCCATCGTGATCACCCACCAGCACCCCGACCACTACTTCGGCGCCGAGGAGGTGCTGCGGCTCTTCCCCGAGGCGCAGCTGCTGGCCTCGCCGTCGGTCGTGGACGGCATCCTGCGCACCGCCGCCGCGAAGGTCGCCCAGTGGAAGCCGGTGTTCGGCGACGACATCCCGGACCACCCGCTGGTCCCGGCGCCGCTGCTGCCCCAGCCGCTGATGATCGACCGGCAGGTGATCCCGGTCCTGCTGCTCGGGCAGGGCGACTGCGGCGGCTCCACGGTGGTGCACGTGCCGAGCGTCCGTACCGTGGTGGCGGGCGACTTCGCGTACAACGGCACCCACGTCTGGACCGCCGACACCACGCCGGAGCAGCGCACCGAGTGGGTCCGCAACCTGGGGCGGATCGCCGAGCTCGGCGCGGAGCGGGTGATCGCCGGGCACCGGGCTCCCGACCAGGGCGACGACGCGGAGCGGGTGCTGGCGTTCACCGGGGAGTACCTCCAGGACTTCGACCGGCTGCTGGCCGCGCACCCGCACGACGCGGAGGCGCTGGTGGCGGCGGTGAACGAGCGGTACGGGGAGCTGACCCTGCCGGCGCTGCTGGAGCTGAGCGCCGCGGCCAACACCGCCGTTGCCGCCACCGCCGACACCGCCGACGAGGCGGACGAGGCGGACGAGGCGGACGAGGCGGACGAGGCGGACGGGCCCGGGGAGCCGGAGGAGCACGAGGAGCCGGACGCGACCGACGGGCCGGACGCGACCGACGGGCCGGACGCCGACGGCGGGCCCGGGGCCGGCCGGGACACCGCCTGAGCCCTCCGGCGGATACTGGCGGCATGACGCCGTACGACGTGATCGTCCCGGCCGGGGGCGCCGCCCGGAGGCTCGGCGGGGCCGACAAGCCCGCCCTGACCGTCGGCGCGGCCACCCTGCTGGACCGGGTGCTCGCCGCCTGCACGGACGCCCGGACCACCGTGGTCGTCGGCCCGGTCCGGCCCACCACCCGCCCCGGGGTCCGGTGGACCCGCGAGCACCCGCCCGGCGGCGGCCCGGTCGCCGCCGTCGCCGCCGGTCTCGCCGAGGTGACCGCCGACCTGGTGCTGCTGTTCGCCGCCGACCTGCCCTTCCTGGACCGGCGGACCGTGGAACGGCTGGTCACCGCGATCGACGCGGCCGGTCCGGACACCGCGGCGGCCGTCCTGGTCGACGCCGCCGGGCGCGACCAGCCACTCGCCGCCGCTTACCGCACCGCCGCCCTGCGCGCCGCCCTGGCCGCCGCCGGCGATCCCGCCGGGCTCCCGCTGCGCCGGCTGACCGGCGCCCTGCCCACCCTGCGGCTGGCCGACACCGACGACGTCACCTACGACTGCGACACCTGGGAGGCCCTGGAACAGGCCCGCGGACGCGACGGCGCCGGCGGCTGAGCGCCCCGCCGCAGCGGCCGGCCCGCCGGGCCGGCGCCGGGACGTGAGCGAAACGACGCGCGCCGCTCACCGGACAAACATCCCGGGGAAACCGCCGATCGGGCAGCATGTTCGCATGGAGCGCACGCTGGATGACTGGATCGCCGAGGTCCGTGCCGAGCTGGACATCGACCTGGACGTCGACGTCCGCGGCCTGCTCGACCTGGCCCGGGTGGTCGCCCACGGGGTGGACCGGCCCGCCGCCCCGCTGACCGCCTTCCTGATCGGCTACGCGGCCGCCCGCCGCGGCGGCGGCCCGGAGGCGGTCGCCGAGGCGTCCCGGCGCACCGCCGCGCTCGCCGAGCGCTGGGCGGCGGCCCGGGCCGACGACCCGGGGCAGCCGTGAGCGTGATGGAGGAACGCGCCGCCCCCGCCCCGGTCCGCCCGGTCCGCTGGGCGGCGGCCCGGGAGACCGCCCGCCGGGCCGGCCGCACCGCGCTGCCGCCGCTCAGCCTGCCGCTGGACGGTGCGCTCGGCCGCACCCTCGCCGAGCCGCTCACCGCGCTCACCGACCTGCCGGCCTTCGACACCGCGGCGATGGACGGCTGGGCCGTCGCCGGTCCCGGCCCCTGGCGGGTGACCGGCCGGCTGCTCGCCGGACGCCCCGCCGACGGCCCGCTGGCCGACGGCGCCGCCGTCGAGATCGCCACCGGTGCCCAACTGCCGCCCGGCGCGACCGCCGTGCTCCGCCGCGAGCACGGCGAGCCGGGCGGGGCGCTGCTGTCCGAGCGCACCCCCGGTGCGCTGACCACCGGCCAGGACGTCCGGCCGCGCGGCCAGGAGTGCCGGCGCGGCGAGGTGCTGCTGCCGGCCGGCACCGCGGTCGGCCCGGCGGTGCTCGGCCTGGCCGCCGCCTGCGGCCACGACCGGCTGGCGGTCCGCCGCGCCCCGGTGGTGGAGCTGCTGGTGCTCGGCGACGAACTGCTCGGCTCCGGCCTGCCCCGGCCCGGCCTGGTCCGCGACGCGCTCGGCCCGCTGCTGCCGCCCTGGCTGCGCGCGGCCGGCGCCGAGACCGGCGGACCGCGCGCCGTCCGGGACGACTTCGGCCTGCTCCGGGACGCCCTGCGGCACTCCACCGCCGATGTGGTCGTCACCACCGGCGGGACGGCCGCCGGCCCGGTGGACTTCCTGCACCGGGCGCTCGCCGGCTCCGGCGCCCGGCTGCTGGTGGACGGGGTCGCCGTCCGCCCCGGCCACCCGATGCTGCTGGCCGAACTCCCCGGTGGGCGGCACCTGGTGGGGCTGCCCGGCAACCCGCTGGCCGCGGTGGCCGGCATGGTGACGCTCGCCCTGCCGCTGCTGCGCGCGCTGGCCGGCCGGGGCGCCGGCGAGCCGGTCCTGGCCACGGCCGACCAGCCGCTGCCCGGCCACCCGGCGGACACCCGGCTGCTGCCGGTCCGCCGGACTGCCCGCGGGGTGGTCCACCTTCCCTACGACGGCCCGGCGATGCTCCGCGGCCTGGCCCGGGCCGAGGCGCTCGCGGTGGTCCCGCCGGGCGGCGCGGCGGCGGGCGACGAGATCGAACTGCTGGAGGCCCCGTGAGTGTCCGACGTGTCCGCGAGCGGCTGGCCGGGCCGTCCGCTCCCGGCACCGAGCCCTGGGCCGACTCCGGCATCGTGCTGCCCGCCCGGCGCACCGCCCCGGCGGTGCGGCAGGTCGGCTCCCGGCTGCTGCTGGCGCTGGGCGTCCTGCTCGCCACCACCGTGATCGTCTGGCTGGACCGGGACGGCTACAACGACAACGCCGGCGGGGGCCTGAGCTTCCTGGACTCGGCGTACTACGCCACCGTGACGCTCTCCACCACCGGGTACGGCGACATCACCCCGTTCAGCGACAGCGCCCGGCTCACCAACATCTTCGTGGTCACCCCGCTGCGGGTGATCTTCCTGATCATCCTGGTCGGCACCACCCTCGAAGTGCTCACCGAACGCACCCGTCAGCAGTGGCGGTTGAACCGCTGGAGGTCCACCGTGCGCGAGCACACCGTCGTGATCGGCTTCGGCACCAAGGGCCGCAGCGCCATCGACACCCTGCTCGGGCAGGGGGTGCGCAAGGACGAGATCGTGGTGGTCGACCCGCAGCGCAAGGCGGTCGACCAGGCCGCCCAGCAGGGCCTGGTGGGCGTGGTCGGCGACGCCACCCGCACCGACACCCTGCTGCGCGCCGGACTGCCCACCGCCGCCCGGGTGGTGGTCGCGCCGGAGCGGGACGACACCGCCGCGCTGATCACCCTGACCGCCCGCCAGCTGACCCGCGCGGCGACCATCGTCGCGGCGGTGCGGGAGGACGAGAACGCCCCGCTGCTGCGGCAGAGCGGCGCCGACGTGGTGGTCACCAGCTCCAGTTCGGCGGGCCGGCTGCTCGGCATGTCGATGCTCAGCCCGCACGCCGGCGCGGTGATGGAGGACCTGCTCACCTACGGCAACGGCCTGGACGTGGTCGAGCGCCCGGTCACCCGGGCCGAGGCCGGGCACGACCCGCGCGAGCTCGACGACCTGGTGGTGGCGGTGGTACGCGGCCGGCGGGTGATCAACTACACCGAGGCGGAGGCGCGCACGCTGCAGCTGACCGACCGGGTGATCGTCATCAAGTCGGCCGAGGGGGCGTAGGGTCGGCACCATGACCGGTCAACCGCAGCTCCCGTTCGGTACGTTCGACTTCGCCGCCCCCGCGCTGGAGGTGGCCGACCGGCTGGTCGCCCCGGTGGCCGACGCGCTGAAGAACTGGGACGACCGGGAGGCCGCCCGCTCCGTGCTGTACGTCGAGACCGATCCGGAGAAGGCCGACACCGCGGTCTTCTGCGAGACCTACGGCGTGCCGCTGGAGGCCTCGGCGAACTGCGTGGTGGTCGCCGCCAAGCGCGGCGGGGAGACCACCCTGGCCGCCTGCCTGGCGCTGGCGACCACCCGGGTCGACGTCAACCGCACGGTCCGCAAGCACCTGGAGGCCCGCAAGGCCTCGTTCGCGCCGATGGACACCGCCGTCGAGGCGACCGGCATGGAGTACGGCGGCATCACCCCGGTCGGGCTGCCGGCCGGCTGGCCGCTGCTGGTCGACGCCGCCGTGGCGGCGGCCCCGTTCGTGCTGGTCGGCAGCGGGCGGCGGCGGGGCAAGCTGATCCTCCCGGGCCGGGTGGCGGCCGCGCTGCCCGGCGCCGTGCTGCTCCCCGACCTGGCCGGCTGACGGCGCGGGTCGCCCGCCCGCCGGGGTGCCGGCGCGCAGTAGCGTCGGGCCATGCATGCGATGACGATTCCTGAACCCGGTGGTCCCGAGGCACTGGTCTGGGCCGAGGTGCCCGACCCGGTGCCCGGGGAGGGCGAGGTCCTGGTCGAGGTGGCGGCCACCGCGGTCAACCGCGCCGACCTGCTCCAGCGGCAGGGCCTCTACGACCCGCCGCCCGGCAGCCCGCGCCACCCCGGCCTGGAGTGCGCGGGCCGGATCGCCGCGCTGGGCCCCGGGGTGTCCGGCTGGGCGGTCGGCGACGAGGTCTGCGCGCTGCTGGTCGGCGGCGGCTACGCGGAGCGGGTGGCGGTGCCGGTCGGCCAACTGCTGCCGGTGCCGCCGGGGCTGAGCCCGGAGCAGGCCGCCGCGCTGCCGGAGGTGGTCTGCACGGTCTGGTCCAACGTCTTCCTCACCGCGCACCTGCGGCCGGGCGAGACGGTGCTGGTGCACGGCGGCGCCAGCGGCATCGGGACGATGGCGATCCAGCTGGCCAAGGCGGTCGGCGCCCGGGTGGTGGTGACGGCGGGCGGCCCGGAGAAGCTGGCCCGCTGCGCGGAGCTGGGCGCCGACGTGCTGATCGACTACCGCACGCAGGACTTCGTCGAGGTGCTCCGGGAGGCCACCGGCGGCGCCGGGGCGGACGTGATCCTGGACATCATGGGCGCCAAGTACCTGCAGCGGAACGTGGACGCGCTGGCCGTCAACGGGCGGCTGGTGATCATCGGGCTGCAGGGCGGGGTGACCGGCGAGCTGAACCTCGGCACCCTGCTGCGCAAGCGCGGCGCGGTGATCGCGACCAATCTGCGCGGGCGGCCGCTGGCGGAGAAGGCGGCGATCGTGGCGGCGGTGCGCGAGCACGTCTGGCCGCTGGTCGCCTCCGGGGTGGTGAAGCCGGTGGTCGACCGGGTGCTGCCGCTGACCGAGGCCGCCGAGGCGCACCGGGTGCTGGAGGCCGGTGCGCAGGTCGGCAAGGTGGTGCTGCGGGCCTGATCCCGGTGGTGGGCGGCGGGACGCCGGACCCCCGGGGCCCGCGTTCCGCCGGTCCGGTCCGTCCGACATGCCCGGAATGTCGGACTGTGTGACCCTGGTCGGGAGCTGTCCCGCCGCCGACCCCGCCCCGCGCGGTCGGCCGTCGCGGAAGGACCTCGACCGTGCACGCACCTTCGTCCGCGTTCCTCGGGCCGCTGCCCGCAGCACCGCCGCCGTCCGCCTCCCGCCGTGCCTCCCGCCGTGCCGCCGGGCGTGCCCTGGTCCGGGCGGGCGTCCGCCTCCGGGTGCGTCCGGGCACCCGCCGTGCCGAGCGCCGTGCGCGACGGCTGGTGGTGGTGGCGGTGCTCGGTCTCGCCGTTCCGCTGGCCGTCGGCCCGGTGGCGGTGGCCCTGCCGGCCGGCCCGGCCGGCGCCGTTCCCGTCCCGGTGGTCTCCCCGGCGCCGGCGGTCCCCCCGGTTCCGGCGCCCGGGCCGTCCGCCCCGCCGTCCGACCTGCCGTCCGCCCCGCCGTCCACGCAGGCGCTGCCCGCCGCGGAGGCGTCCGCCCCGCCCGGGCCCCCGTCCGCCCCGGAGCCGTCCGCCGTCGCGGAGTCCACGGCAGCCTCCGAGCCCTCCTCGGTCGCGGCCGAGGCGTCCGAGGCCGCCGAGGCGTCCGTGACCGCCGGCACCACCGCGACCAGCACCGCGAGCACCGCCGTCGGCGCGGCCGCGACCCCGGTCGTGCAGGCCGGGCGCCTGCGCCCCGGTCTTCCCCGGGCCGCGTGGGAGCAGCGCCGGCAGCGGCACCGCCCCGCCTCGGCGCCCGAACGCGTCCAGCAGGTGCCCGAGCAGGCACCGGAGCAGGTACCTGAGCAGGCGCCCGGGCAGGCACCGGAGCAGGCGCCCGGGCGGGCCGTCGGGCAGAGCCCGGAGCAGCCGGCGGAACGCCCGGTGGAACAGCAGGTGGAGCAGCAGCCGGAGCAGCCCGCCGGCCCCGCTGCGGACCCCGGCGCGGACTCCCCGGCCCCGGCCGGGCCCGCCGAGGACACCGGGAGCGGGACGCTGGCGCTCGGCCGACCCGGGCCGCGGGCCGCGGTGGCCGGCCCGGTCGTGCTGCCGACCCGGTGGGACGACGCCTCCACCCGCCAGCTCCCGCTCGGCGCCGGTCTCGGCCTGATCGGCTGCGGACTGGGGCTGATCGGCCTGCGGCTGCGGCGCGGCTGACCGCACCCCCGGGGCGGACGCGGGGCGCCCGGGTACCCGGGCGGACTGAGTATCCGTACGGATACCGCCCCCCGCGCCCGGGGCGTAGCGTCGTGCCCGGGTGGCCGGGGGCCTCCACCCCGGCAATCCCAGTGAGGGAGAATGTGGTTCATGACGAATCCGATGAACGAGCGCTCGTCGCACGAGTTCCACCAGGCCATGGGCGGGCAGTCGCAGGACGGCCAGAAGGTGCTGATCGTCGGACCGGACGGGATGCCGGTGGGCCAGGGGGCGATGGGCATGACCGGGGACGACGAGGGGGACGGCCCGCGCGAGCTGCCGGTGACCGAGATGGTCGAGCAGCCCGCGAAGGTCATGCGGATCGGCAGCATGATCAAGCAGCTGTTGGAGGAGGTCCGGGCGGCTCCCCTCGACGAGGCCAGCCGGGCCCGGCTGAAGGACATCCACGCCAGCTCGATCAAGGAGCTGGAGCTCGGTCTGGCCCCCGAGCTGGTCGCCGAGCTGGAGCGGCTCTCGCTGCCGTTCACCGAGGACTCGATCCCGACCGAGGCCGAGCTGCGGATCGCGCAGGCGCAGCTGGTGGGCTGGCTGGAGGGGCTGTTCCACGGCATCCAGACCGCGCTGTTCGCCCAGCAGATGGCGGCGCGCGCGCAGCTGGAGCAGATGCGCCGGGCGCTGCCGCCCGGTCTGCACGGCGCGGAGCCGGAGGGCGACGAGCCGGGCGAGGGCCGCGGCATCCGCTCCGGCCCGTACCTGTAGGCCGTATCCGTACCGCCACGGTCCCGCCGGGGCCGTGCGGCACCGGGCGCGGCAGGGCGCCCCGGTGCCGGGAGGACCACCGGCCGGTGCCCGGTCGCGACCTGGACACAGTGTCGGCCCTGGACCGGTCGGCGTCGGCGCGAGCCGATACCCTGGGCCCCTGTCGCAGGCCGGGCGAGCGCCGCGACAGGGGCAGGGCAGGCCAGCGGGCCGGGCCCGCACACGCACGGACGAGACCGAACGTCACGGTCGCGGCGGCAGGGCCGCACCGAGGGGGAGCAGAGGACCATGAGCGAGCACGGCAACGCGGCGGTCGAGGGCTACTCCCTGGGAAACGGGCGGTACGTGCTGCAGCGGGTGCTGGGCGAGGGCGGCATGGCCTCGGTCCACCTCGCGTACGACAGCGTGCTGGACCGGTCGGTGGCGCTGAAGAGCATGCACGCCGAGCTGGGCCGGGACGACTCGTTCAAGGAGCGCTTCCGCCGCGAGGCGCAGGCGGTGGCCCGGCTGGAACACCCCAACATCGTCACGGTGTACGACAGCGGCGAGGACATCGCCCCGGACGGCTCCAGCACCCCGTACATCGTCATGCAGCTGATCGACGGCAAGGGCCTGCGGGACGCCATCAACGAGGCGGTCGCCCAGCAGGGCGCGATCGCGGTCGAGGAGGCGCTGCGGGTCACCGTCGGCGTGCTGAACGCGCTGGAGGCCTCGCACGACATGGGCCTGGTGCATCGTGACATCAAGCCCGGCAACGTCATGTTCGACCGCAAGGGCAACGTCAAGGTCATGGACTTCGGCATCGCCCGCGCGCTGGAGAGCGGGGTCACCTCGATGACCCAGACCGGCATGGTGGTCGGCACCCCGCAGTACCTCTCGCCCGAGCAGGCGCTGGGCAAGCCGGTGGACGCCCGCTCCGACCTCTACTCGGTCGGCGTGATGCTCTTCGAGATGCTCACCGGCCAGCTGGTCTTCGACGGCGACTCGGCCTTCTCCATCGCGTACAAGCACGTCCAGGAGGAGCCGCCGGCGCCGTCCACGCTCAACCCGCGGCTCAGCCCGGCGGTCGACGAGTTCGTGGCCAGGGCGCTGCGCAAGGACCCGGCGCACCGGTTCCCGAGCGCGGCGGCGATGCGCGACGAGGCGGAGCGGCTGATGGGCGCGGCCAAGGGCGGCGGCAGCCCGCTGGCGGCCAGCAACCCGCTGGTGATCACCGACGGGCCGCGCTCGGTGCACGCGGCGCCGCAGGCCCCGAGCACCCCGCAGCCGTTCGCGCAGCCGCAGCAGCCGTTCCAGACCCCGCCGCCGGCCTACCAGGCGCCGCAGACGCCGACGCCGTTCCCGCAGCCGCAGCCGTTCCAGACCCCGCCGCCCGCCTTCCAGGCCCCGCACACCCCGCAGCCGCAGTTCCTCCACCCGCAGGCCCCGCAGGCGCACACCCCGCCGCCGCACCCGATGCCGGCGCCGCCGTTCCAGCCGGCCCCGGCCTCGAACAGCGGCGGCTGCTCGACCGCGCTGGTGATCATCGGCATCATCGTCGGCGTGATCGTGCTGGCGGTCATCATCATCGCGATCGTGGTGAACCGGGCCGAGCGGGACACGAAGTCCGGTCCCAGCTCGCGGGTCTCGGGGCCCACCGCCTCGGTGCTGCACCTGGACGGTCCGGCCGACCGGAATGGCCTGCTCTGACGCGTTCCGTCCGGAATCCGGGTGCCACAGGGGTCGGCCGGAGGCGGTAGCGTTCGGGGATACGAGCGACAGGGCACCGCGATCCGAGCGAAGGCCCGGGGCGAGGAGCGATGGCACAGACGCAGCATCCGGACGACGACGACGGGGCCTGGGCGACCGGTCCGGCCGGCGGGGCCCCGGGGCCCGGGCCCGGTAGCGACGCCGCCACGACCGCGCTCCCGCCGTACGGCGGCGGCCCGCAGACCCCCGGCCGGGGCACCGCGGCCCCGCTGGGCACGGTCGGCGACGGCCGCTACCGGCTGACCCACCGGCTCGGCCGGGGCGGCATGGCCGAGGTGCTGGCCGCCCAGGACGTCCGGCTCGGCCGGACCGTCGCGGTGAAGCTGCTCCGCGGCGAACTGGCGCAGGACGAGATCGCCCGGCTGCGCTTCACCAGGGAGGCGCACGCCGTCGCGGCGCTCAACCACCACGCGATCGTCTCGGTGTACGACACCGGCGAGGAGTACGTCGGCGAGGAGTCGACGCCCTACATCGTGATGGAGCTGGTCGAGGGCCGGACCGTCCGCGAACTGCTGGTGGACGAGGCGGAGCCGCCGGTCGACCAGGCGCTGATCATCATCGCCGGGGTGCTGGAGGCGCTGTCCTACAGCCACCGGCACGGCATCGTGCATCGTGACATCAAGCCGGCCAACGTGATCATCACGACCAACGGCGCGGTCAAGGTGATGGACTTCGGCATCGCCCGGGCGCTCACCGGCACGGCCTCGACGATGACCCAGACCGGCATGGTCATGGGCACCCCGCAGTACCTCTCGCCGGAACAGGCGCTGGGCAAGCAGGTCGACCACCGCTCCGACCTGTACGCGGCCGGCTGCATGCTCTACGAACTGCTGACGCTGCGCCCGCCGTTCACCGGCGACACCCCGCTGTCGGTGGTCTACCAGCACGTCCAGGACCAGCCGGTGCCGCCCTCGCAGGCCAATCCGCGGGTGCCGCCCGGCCTCGACCCGCTGGTGCTGCGCTCGCTGGCCAAGGACCCGGACGACCGGTTCCAGGACGCCGACGAGTTCCGCGCGCACATCGAGCACGCGCTGCGCGAGCTGACCGGCGGCACCGGCGGCTGGGCCGTCGGCGCCGCGGCCGGGGCGGCCGGCGTGCCGGGCCGCGGCGGGCTGCCGGCGGCGGACGAGACGGCGGTGCTCGGGACCGGTGTCCCGGGCGACCCGACGACGGTGCTGCCCTACCAGGTGCCGGGCGGCCCGCACACGCCGGCCTCGCCCTACCCGGCGGCCGGCGGCTCGTACGGGGACGGCGGCGACTCCGGCGGCGGGCACGGGCACGGCTCCGGCCGGCGCGGACCGTGGCGCTGGGTGGCCGGCATCGCGGCGGTGCTGGTCGCGGCCAGTGCCGGCATCGCCCTGGCGCTCAGCGGCGGCGACGACGGCGCGGACGGGAAGCCGGGCGGCACCAGCCCGTCCGCCGGGGTGGTGTCGACGGCGCCGGAGGCCACCACGCCCAGCTCCGGCGGGACGGCGACCTCCAGCCCGACCAACCAGAGCACCAAGCGTCCGCAGCAGCCGCAGCAGCCGACCGACAACGGCAACAACAACGGCGGCAACCAGAACCAGCAGCAGCCGAGCCAGCAGACCGGCAAGCACAACACGCCGAGTCCGACGGCGCCGCCGACCACGGCCGGCACCAAGCCGACGACCGAGCCCACGACGCCGACCGGCGCGGCCACCGCCCCGCCGACCAACGCCCCGACCACCGGGACGGGCGGCGGGGCGACGGCTCCGGCCACGCCTTCGGCGACCAACCCGCCCCCGACCGGGGGCAGCGGCGGCACGACCCCGCCGGCGGGCGGCGGCAGCGGCGGGGCCGGCAGCACCAAGCCGCCGGTGCAGCCCCCGACCCAGCCGCCGGCCACCACCGGCTGACCCGTCGGGTCAGTTGGCGAAGGCGTCCAGGACCTGCTCGTACTCCTGGCACCACCACGCCAACTGGCCCGCGGAGGCGGGGTACAGCGGGTCGGCCCGGTGGTCGGCCCGCTGGTAGCGCCACTGGAGCATCCAGAAGTCGTTCAGCCGCTCCCACCAGACCCGGTGCGCCGCGGCCGCCAGGTGCTCCGCGGTGGCGGCGCCGGTGGCCCGGTAGGACTGCGACCAGTGCCGGACCCGGACGAGGTCCAGCACCCCGCTGACGCGGTCGTTGAACAGCAGGGTGGCCGCCCGGACGGCCTCCTCGGCGCGCGGCTGCGGGCCGAGCTTGTCCCAGTCCAGGACGGCGGCGATCCGCCCGCCGCTGTGCAGCAGGTTGAGCCCGTGGAAGTCGCCGTGGGTCCAGCCGGTGGGCGGGGCGGCCTGCGGGAGCGGACGGCGGTGGGCGTGCTCGGTGAGCAGCTCCAGCCGTTCGGTCAGCCGGCGCTCCACCAGGGCGTCCAGCTCGCCGTGCGGCTGGTGCTCGCGGGCCCGGCGGCGCAGCTCGCGGGCGAGCCCGGAGCTGTCGCGCGGGTCCGCGCTGCGGTAGCCGGAGGGTTGTGCGAGGGGAGCGCAGACCTCGTCGAGCGCGCCGTGCAGCCGGCCGAGCAGCGCGCCCAGCTCGGCGCACTGCGGAACTGCCAGCTCGGTGCCGTGCCGGTGCCCGCCGTCCACCCAGGGGAAGAGGGCGAACAGCCGCCCGCCGAACGCGGCGATCGTGGCGGTCCGGCCGGAGAGGGCCAGCGGGGGAGCGACGGGCAGCCCGAGGGCGGCCAGCGCGTCCATCGCGCGGTGGTGGGCGGCGACGGCCTCCCGGCCGGCGGTCGCGGCGTCGACGTAGCACTTCAGGAAGTAGTCGCCGGCCTCGGTGCTGACCCGGTAGCCGCGGTTCAGCAGGCCTTCGGCGACGGGTTCGGCGGTGAGCAGGCGGCCCACCCGGTAGCGGCGCAGGACCTCGGCGAGCGCGGCGCGGGGGACGGGCGGGCTGAGGGTTCCTATCGGGGGCGCGGTGAGGTCGGGACGGGCTGGTGCGAGGGCAAGGGTCTGGCTGAAAGTCACAGCCAGAGGTTAGGACCTCTCGGCGGGGGTCCTTGACAGCTCGTCAGTTCTGTGCATCCGCCCTATCCGTGCTGGTGGTCCGCCTGGTGCCGGGCCACGAAGGCGGCCGCCTGGGTCCGGCGCTCCATCCCCATCTTCGCGAGCAGACTGGAGACGTAGTTCTTCACCGTCTTTTCGGCGAGGTGCAGCTCGTTGCCGATCTGACGATTGGTCATCCCTTCGCCGATCAGGTCCAGGATGCGGCGCTCCTGCTTGGTGAGCTGGGAGAGCCGCTCGTCCTCCTTCTCGCCGCCGTCGCGCAGCCGGGCGAGCACCCGGCTGGTGGCGACCGGGTCGAGCAGCGAGCGGCCGGCCGCGACGTCCCGGACGGCGGTGATCAGGTCGGTGCCGCGGATCGCCTTCAGCACGTAGCCGGAGGCCCCCGCCATGATCGAGTCGAACAGCGCCTCGTCGTCGGAGAACGAGGTCAGCATCAGGCACTTGATCTCCGGCAGCCGGGAGCGGATCTCCCGGCAGACCTCGACCCCGTTGCCGTCCGGCAGCCGGACGTCCAGGACCGCGACGTCGGGGTGGACCGCCGGGATCCTGGTCAGCGCCTCGGCGGCGGTGCCGGCCTCGCCGACCACCTCGATGTCGTCCTCGACCGAGAGGAGTTCGTGGACCCCCCTGCGGACCACCTCGTGGTCGTCGAGGAGGAATACCCTGATCTGTCCCTTATCAGTCACGCGCAAAGCCTCCCATATCACCCTACGAGAGACCTCTCGCCCGCACCGGACCGGGGTCACGATCCGGCCAGAGCGGTCGAAACCGATGCCGGTAACCCCCTTACGCAGGAGCCTCCGCCCGGATAACGTGCGCAGGTGTCCTGAAGGCGACCGAATTGAGAGCTGCGCCACACGCGCGTTTGTAGACCCCGAACAAGTAGGACGTCCTAGCGCAGACGCGCCGAGGGCGGACGCTGGGTAACGTTCTCGTGAGGGACGCCGTCGGAACAGGATCACCACCTGCCCCGCAGTTGGGAGCGCACACCCACGCGCGCCCCGCGAGGCGGTGACCGGACCGGTCACCGGCGACCCCGGGCGGCCGGACAGACCGAGGAGTGAACGTGACCGTCAAAAGCACGGCGAGGGCCCGCAAGAAGGCGGCCCCCGGCGTCCCTGACACCCTCCGCGCCACGGGTAAGGACGCCCAGCCGGAGCTCGTGCAGCTGCTCACCCCGGAAGGCGAGCGGGTCGAGCACCCGGACTTCCCGCTCACCGTGGAGCCGGACGAGCTTCGAGCCCTCTACCGTGACCTGGTGCTGGTGCGCCGGTTCGACGCGGAGGCCACCTCCCTGCAGCGCCAGGGCGAGCTGGGCCTGTGGGCCTCGCTGCTCGGCCAGGAGGCGGCGCAGGTCGGCTCCGGCCGCGCGCTGCGGCCCGGCGACTACGCCTTCCCCACCTACCGCGAGCACGGCGTCGCCTGGTGCCGCGACGTCGACCCGCTGAACCTGCTCGGCATGTTCCGCGGCGTGAACCACGGCGGCTGGGACCCGAACGAGAAGAACTTCCACCTCTACACCATCGTGATCGGCGCGCAGACCCTGCACGCCACCGGCTACGCGATGGGCATCACCAAGGACGGCGCCGACGACGCGGTGATCGCGTACTTCGGCGACGGCGCCTCCAGCCAGGGCGATGTCAACGAGGCCTTCACTTTCGCCTCGGTCTACAACGCCCCGGTGGTGTTCTTCTGCCAGAACAACCAGTGGGCGATCTCCGAGCCCACCACCACCCAGACCCGGATCCCGCTGTACCGCCGCGCCTCCGGCTTCGGCTTCCCGGGCGTGCGGGTCGACGGCAACGACGTGCTGGCCTGCCTCGCGGTGACCCGCTGGGCCCTGGAGCACGCCCGCAGCGGCAACGGCCCGGTGCTGATCGAGGCGTTCACCTACCGGATGGGCGCGCACACCACCTCCGACGACCCCACCCGCTACCGGCTCGCCGAGGAGACCGAGGCCTGGAAGGCCAAGGACCCGATCACCCGGCTGCGCGCCCTGCTGGAGAAGCAGGGGCTGGCCGACGAGGCGTTCTTCGCCTCGGTCGACGCCGAGAGCGAGCAGCTCGGCCTGCGGGTGCGCGAGGGCGTGCGCGGCATGCCGGACCCGGACCCCACCCTGATCTTCGACCACGTCTACGCCGAGCCGCACGCGCTGGTCGATGAGGAACGGGCCGGGTACGTCGAGTACGCGGCCTCCTTCGAGGCGGGGGAGAACCTCTGATGGCCGGTCAGCTCAGCATCGCCAAGGCGCTCAACGAGGCGCTGCGCAAGTCGCTGGAGAGCGACCCGAAGACCGTCCTGATGGGCGAGGACATCGGCAAGCTCGGCGGCGTCTTCCGGATCACCGACGGCCTGCAGAAGGACTTCGGCGAGGGCCGGGTGATCGACACCCCGCTCGCCGAGTCCGGCATCGTCGGCACCGCGATCGGCCTCGCGCTGCGCGGCTACCGCCCGGTGGTGGAGATCCAGTTCGACGGCTTCGTCTACCCGGCCTTCGACCAGATCGTCTCCCAGCTGGCCAAGATGCACGCCCGGGCGCTCGGCCACGTCAAGATGCCGGTCACCGTCCGCATCCCCTACGCCGGCGGCATCGGCGCGGTGGAGCACCACAGCGAGTCGCACGAGGCGTACTTCGCGCACACCGCCGGTCTGCGGGTGGTCAGCCCGTCCAACGCGCACGACGCGCACTGGATGCTGCGCCAGGCCATCGAGTCGGACGACCCGGTGATCTTCCTGGAGCCCAAGCGGCGCTACTGGGACAAGGGCGAGGTCGGCGACGCGGCCGACCTCGGCCTGCACGACGCCCGGATCGTGCGCCCCGGCGCCGATGCCACGCTGATCGCCTACGGCCCGATGGTGAAGGTCTGCCTGGAGGCCGCCGCGGCCGCCGAGGAGGACGGCCGCCGGCTGGAGGTCGTCGACCTGCGCTCGCTCACCCCGGTCGACTTCGCCGCCCTGGAGGAGTCGGTGAAGCGGACCGGACGCGGCATCGTCGTGCACGAGGCGCCGGTGTTCCTGGGCATGGGGGCCGAGCTGGCCGCCCGGCTCACCGAACGCTGCTTCTACCACCTGGAGGCGCCGATCCTGCGGGTCGGCGGCTACTACGCGCCGTACCCGCCGTCCCGGGTCGAGGAGGCCTTCCTCCCCGACCTGGACCGCGTGCTCGACGCCGTCGACCGCGCCTTCGCGTACTGATCCAGGGGAGCGATGATGACCACCGAAGTTCGCTCGCTCCGCGAGTTCAAGATGCCCGACGTGGGCGAGGGCCTCACCGAGGCCGAGATCCTCAGCTGGTACGTCAAGCCCGGTGACACCGTCACCGACGGGCAGGTCGTCTGCGAGGTGGAGACCGCCAAGGCCGCCGTGGAGCTGCCGATCCCGTTCACCGGGGTCGTCGAGCAGCTGTTCTTCCCGGAGGGCGCGACGGTCGACGTCGGCACCGTGATCATCTCGGTCGCGGTGGCCAGCGGGGCGGGGACGCCCGCGGCCGCGCCGGCCGCCCCGGCGCCCGCCGCTGCCGCCGAGGAGGCCGCCGAGCCCGAGCGGCGCGAGGTGCTGGTCGGCTACGGCCCGCGGACCGGCGGCAGCCAGCGCCGGGCCCGCCGCACCACGGCGGCCGCGCCGGCGCCGGTCGCGGCTCCGGCCGCGGTGCCCGCCCCGGCCCCCGCGCCGGTCGCGGTTCCGGCCCCGGACCCCGAGGCCGCCCTCGAGGAGGCCGCGGACACTGCCGTCGCCCTCCAGCCGGTGCGACATGGGGGCAGGCAACCCGTTATAGAGCGGTGGGCCGGGCGGCC
>NZ_JBHYUU010000109.1:0-28946 GCF_042749955.1 Kitasatospora sp. NPDC059462
CGTCACGTCAAAACGCGCCACGCCCCCGAGTTCTACCAGACACACCAGCCCGCCATCAGGGCCAGGCCAAGATCCGAACCTTGAACAGCTCCTAGGAGGACCACCCCGACCTCGGTGAGACCCGGACAACCATGTCCTGGGACCGTCAACGATGTCCCAGTGGCCGAACTGTCCAAGATCACCTGGGACCTCACACAACGGGGAGTCTGCCGTGTCCGCTGACACCCGGCCGTGCCTTCCGGTGTTTCGGGGCCCCTTCCCCGGGCGGGCCGGGCGGGAGAGGCGCTCCGGCGAAGGGCGGCAGGGCGGTGCGGGGCCCCGGTCTCCTGCCAGGAATGACGCGTCACCGGACCATGCCCTGTCGCTTGTTCACCACGCCCTGGCCCGTCTCGATCTTGGACCTGGCCGCCGCGAGCCCCCGGGCGGTATGAAACGCCTTCGCCGGGTCGGGGCGGTCGGTCCAGGGCGTGGCGCCGCACCACGGGCCGAGTCGCCGGAACTGATCAAGTGCCGCCTTCCACATCCTTGCCCGGACCAGGTGGTGGGCCAGCAGGTGTCGCAGCGGCGGGAGGTGGGGGTCGTGCTCGGGTACCAGCGCGAGCGCGTTCACGGCGGTCTTCAGGCGTCGGCGTTCGAACAGGGCCCTGACCGGTTCCTCCAGGGGGCGGGACTTCCCCCGCTCGTACAGGGCGTGCAGGATCAGGCCTGCCAGTGGGCTTCCCATGGGCGCGTTGCGCACCGCACGGCGGGCGAAGCTCATCATCGCGCGGTCGGATCCGTGCCACTTGGCACACCAGTACTGGAGGGCCTGCCAGTGTGCGTCGTAGTGGTGCGGTGCCCGGGCGGTGAGTTCGGTCCAGAGCTCGCGGAACTTCGCGCGCCGGTAGCCCGCGCCGCGGGCGGCGGTGATTATAACGATCCAGGGGTTCGGGTCTGCCGGGTCGAGAAGGGCCGCATGGCGGGCCGCCTCGATGGCTGCGGGAAGCTGGGCTCGGAAGCTCGCCATGGCCGGCTTGGGCACCTGGCGGACAGTGCCGCTGCCGCGGATCCGCCAGGCGCGTTGCACCATGAGGTCGGCCTCGATCACGGCCGCGTCGCAGCAGCCGGGCTCGGCCGTACGCCACTTTCGCAGCCAGGAGTCGTCCGTGAGGGCGATCGCGGTCAGTTGCCTCACGCGCACCCAGCGGTCGTCCCAGTCCCCGCCGGCTGCCGCGACGTACCCGGCGGCCGGCTTCCAGTCACCCGTCGACGCGGCGTCGGCGATCTCCTGCGTCTTCCGCGTTCGAGGACCGATCGGGGGCGGTCCGGCCCGGTCCGGTATCAGTGCGGCTCGCGAAGGCATTCCGTACAGGGCCGGGTCGAACTCCGTCTCGATCCAGCGCCGGGTCCGGTTGCCTGCGAGGCTGATCGCGGCGGTGATCGCGACGATCGCCGCGGTGATGATCACCCCGAGCACTTCTGAGGTCACAGCGGTTTCTTCCGTTGCGTTGGTGGAGGCGGCCGTTTGACCACGGCGCATCATGACACAGCCTCAGTACAGCCCGCCGTGCGAATGGCGAGCGCTGCGGCCGCCTCCCACGCTCAAACCGAGCGCCGTTGGGTGGATCGCGCCGGACCAAAGGACTGGAACGGCGCCTCGGTGGCTACTCGACGTCGAAGAGCGACTGGAGGATCTCGCGGACCAGAAGGCCGGCTCCAATCGGGGCAAGGCCGAGGCGCTCGGCGTGAGGATCGTCGCCCCGGAGGAGTTTGCCGACCTGGTCGCCCGGGGCGTGGCCTCGCCGCCGCTGCCGCAGGACCAGACCGAGGCGCCGCTGCGGGTGGGGCACATCCTGGCCGTCACCCGCACCCGGGCCGTCCTTCGTCGTCGGCGCCCGCACGGCCGGCGAGGAGTGCCGGCCGCTGGACTTCCCGCCGGAGGTCTGCCACCGCTACGGCGAAGGCCCGGGCGGCGCCGTCATCGCCGACGGCCTGCTTCTCTACACGACCGGACGGCCGGACCGGGCGTTGCACCGGGCATTCGTCGAGGGTCGACTGCGCCACCATGGCCGGCGAGAAGCCCGCCGCCAAGCTGACCGGCCACGCCCGTTTCCACGACCGCCGCCCCATCCCGCCGCGCCTCGCACGCCCTGAACGTCCTGCCGACCTGGCAGCAGCACTACACCGTCTTCCCGCGGCTGCTGTTCGTCCTCGTCGACACCGGCGAGCGCGCCGCCCGGCAGCGCATCCGCGACCTCCAGGCCATCGCCGCCCGCCACCCGCTCGTCGCCCGGATGCCTGGGCGGACGGCTCGAACTCCTTCGCCAGCTCCTCCGGCGACCGGCCGGCCCTGACCAGCTCGACTATCTGACGACGAAACTCCGGCGGGTAGACCGGACGCGTCCTTGGCACGATGAACTCCTCCTTGCGGGACTTAGTGCCCCAAAGCGAAAGGTTGTCCATCAAACCGGGGCAACTTCACCGTTCGGTGAGCTGCCGGCGTTCGCACCGGGCCAGGTCATGCAGATCGACTCCACCCCGATGGACGCGATGGTCCTGCTGGACGACGGTGTCCCGGGGCGGATCGAGCTCACCGGCATGATCGACGTCGCGACCAGGACGCTATCCGACGGGGTGCTGCGGCCGACCACGACGTCGGTCGACGCGAGAGTGCTACTGGCCCGCGCGGTCACCCCGGAGTTGATGCGGCCGGGCTGGGCGGAGGCCCTGCGGATGTCGCGTTCGGTGCTGCCGCACCGCCGGCTGCTGAGCCTGGACGAGCGCCTGGAGCACGCCGCCGCGCGGCCGGTGATCGTCCCGGAGATGATCGTCTGCGACCACGGGAAGGTGTTCATCTCCCGCAACTTCAAGGCGTCCTGCCGATTCCTGGAGATCGACTTCCGGCCCTTGCACAAGGGATCCGGTTTGTTCAAGAAGTCCTCGAACAAACTCCTCCGCCACTGCCCGAGCAGCTGCTCTGCGACTACTGCGGACGCCCTCCCGCACCCGGCAGGCTACCGCCGGGGCCACCGCCCTGGTGGTACTCGACCCGCTGCCGACGTCGGGCCGAACTGCTCGCGACCGCACCCTCGACCGGGGGCCCCTGCCCGACCGGCGGGAGATCGCCTCCTGCCTCGGCTGCGGCACCCAGGTCATCCGCACGGCACACAGCACGCGCAACACCTGCTCGAAGAAGTGCCTCTCGCTCAGCAGCCGCCTCCGCGACGCCGAGCTCGCCCTCTACGAGAACGAGAACCCCAACGCCGTCGAAGACGAGCCGAACGACGACGAGGCAATCACGATCATCACCTAATACTCCAGTGCGGTTTCGTGATGTGCTCGCCGGCTGCGTGGGTGAGCCCTTGTCGGCGCTGGCCGCGGTGGGCCGCGGCACGACGGCGCGCCAGGCTGCGACGGCTCGAAGGATGACGGTGGCCGACGGTTCCGACGTGCACCCCGGACGAGTTGCATACCGCATTCCGATTGTTCAGTACGCCGGGGGAATGTAGCGTCGCGATCATGGAATCAGCGACCGGAACCACCACCGATCAGGCACCGGCGAACCCGGCCGCCACCGACGACATGCTGGCCACTCAGCCGGTCGGCTACTGGGCCGGCCTGACCCAGACGGCCGTCACCCGGCATCTGCGTGACGCCATGGCCAAGATCGACGTCACGCAGCCGCAGTACTGGGTACTCAACCGCGTGAACGGCGGCCCCACGGCGCCGAGCCGCGAGGAGGTCGTCGCGCAGCTGACGCACCTCGCCGACGGACCGCACGAGATCGCCAGGGTCGTCGACCAGTTGCTCCACCGCGAATGGCTCCGGATCGACGACGGGCAGCGCCTGCACCTCACGGATGCCGGGGAGGTCGCCAGAGTACGGCTCCGTGGGCTGGCGACCGAGGTACGCGCCGTGGTTCACCAGGGCATCAGCGACGAAGAGTACGTGGCCGCGCTCAAGGTGCTGCGCAGGATGGTTGCCAATGTCGAGGGCGACGGGACTCCTGGTAGTCAGTCCTGATCTTGCGACCTCGCGACGGACCCAGCGGGGAATGGGTACGGCCACCGCGTGATCATCGGTTGATGTGCGGACAAACGAAGATAGAGGAAGAGCAACTCGGTGCCTAGCGGGCCGGGCCGGCGGCGCCGGCGCGGGGCGCCGATCGCTCGTCGGAATCCTGGTCGGCCTGCGGCGCGGGGGCGGGGTCCCGTGACGGTGCCGGGGCGCAATTGGTCGAGGGCTGTGAGGATGTGTCGGGTCTGGTAGCGGAGCTGGGCGGCCCAGGCCGGGTAGTCACCGCCTACCCCATACGCTGAGCACGGGCCGAAGGAGGAATTCCATGGGTGTGGACGTCGAGTGGCACTCGCGTGTCCCTGACCTGCCCGACTGGCACGCGTCCCGGCGGACGCTGCTGGGAGCGGTGACCGATGAGGACGACCTCCTCGCGGACCTGATCCCCACACTTTCCGCCGAGAGCTACCCGGTTCTGTCCGCAGTGGACCCTTACGGGGACACCGTCCTGGACAGCGGGCAGGCGACCATCGCCCTCTCGGAAGTGGCCCGGCTCGGGGCGGAAGCCTGGAGCGAGCGCATGTTCTGCGAGGAACTGGCACGTCTCCTGGAGCAGTGCACAGAACGACCGGGATCGGTCGTGGCCTTCGTCGGAGACTAACCCGACGAAGGCCCTGAGACCGCGTTCGAGATCTGCCGTGTCCCGTGGCTGATGGGGCCGTTGATCCTTGCGTGAGTGGTGCTGGGGGTGGGTATCCGTCTGACCTGACGAATGAGCAGTGGGCGCTGGTGGAGCCGTTGCTCCCGCCGGCACGGGTGGGTCCGAAGGGTGGTCGACGGGAGAAGCACCCGCGGCGGCGAATCGTGACGCAATCTTCTACGTGGTGCTCTGCTCATGACCGGCCACTCGCGTTCACGTCGAGTGCGGAGGCCTGGCCGACCGCGGCGAACAGAATGAGAGGCAGCTCCTTGTCAGCCTGGCCGATCGCCAGCGCGAGCCAGCGATCGTTGTCGGGGAGCGGCCACACCTGCATGCTCACGGCCTGCTGGCTGAGGTGGCCGAGCGGCTCGGGCACCGGCTCGCCCACGCAGCCGGCGCTGAGATACGGTCCGAGGTCCACGACAAACGCACTGCCCCACCGATCCGTCAGGCGTGCCGCCAGGTCGTCGAGACGGGCCTGCAGTTCGGCTTCGGCATCAACCCAGGCGTGCCCGTCGTCGTCATCCCAGAAATCCCGGCTGACCTCCAGGTCGCGCACATGATGCTCAGGTCCACCGCCCCCGGAGGCGTCGACATAGGTCACCTCCGGGAACGGCTGCACGGCCAACGCGTCAATCGTCGAGAGGTACTCCTCGGTGGTCATGCGCGCAGGCTATGGGACCGCGCAGACAACCTCCGCCGACTGCACACCCCGAGACCGGCCGGACAGCTCCTGGCAGAACCCGGTCCTCTACGTCGTAGCTATTGATGGGCCGGTCGTCGCAGTCATTGTCGGGGCTCTTCTCGGTGGAAATACCGCTGTGGTCCCTCTCCGTGCCGGCCGGCCTGTGCAGCTGCGGTCTTCCGGGAGTCGGGGACTATTTTTCGAGGGTGGGGTAGTCGGTGTAGCCGTGCGCTCCGCCGCCGTAGAACCCTGCCGCCGACGGTTCGTTCAGCAAGGCGCCAACGCGGCAGCGGGTGACCAGGTCGGGGTTGGCGAGGAAGTCGCGGCCGAAGGAGACGAGGTCGGCGCCGTGTCGGAGCGAGCGGGCGGCGGCGCCGGGCTTGTCCTGCCCGTCTGCCGCCGGGGTGACCACGAGTACCGTCGGCCACAACGTGCGGATGGTGCCGTCCAGTTCGGTGCCGGTTTCGGTGTGGTGGAGGTAGGCGATCGGGAGCGGGGCGAGTTCGCGGACGAGGGCGGTGTACGTGCCGTGGGGGTCGGTCTCGGTGAGGTCGCCGAAGGGGTTGCCCGGTGAGATGCGTAGGCCGGTCCGGTGCGGGCCGATGGCCTCGGCGACGGCCCGGGTGGTCTCGACGGTCAGCCGGGCGCGGCCCTCGGCGTCGCCGCCCCACCGGTCGGTGCGGAGGTTGGCGTTGTCGGCGAGGAACTGGTGGAGCAGGTGGCCGTTGGCGGCGTGGATCTCCACGCCGTCCAGCCCGGCGGCCACGGCCCGGTCGGCGGCACGGGCGAAGTCGCCGATGAGTTCGCCGATCTCACGGCCGGTGAGGGCGTGCGGGGTGACGGCGGGCACGCGACCGGCCGGGGTGTGGACGAGGGTGTCGGCGGCGATCGCCGAGGGGGCGGCCGGCCGCACGCCTTCGGGGAGGAAGTCCGGGTGGGCGAGCCGGCCCGCGTGCATGAGCTGGAGGAAGATCCGCCCGCCGGCTGCGTGGACCCGGTCGGCGACCTGGGCCCAGCCGTCTTGGTGGGCGTCGGTGAACAGGCCCGGAGCGCCGGGGCCGATGGCCCCGGCCGCGACGGGGTGGGTGCCCTCCGCGACGATCAGTCCGGCGCCGGCGCGCTGGGCGTAGTACTCGGCCATCAGCGCGCTGGGGGTGCCGTCCGCGTGGGCGCGGGCGCGGCCCATGGGGGCCATCACCATGCGGTTGGGCAGGGTGAGGGCTCCGAGCCGGGTGGGCTCGAAGAGGGCGGCGGGCGCGGTCATGGCGAACTCCTTTCCAGGGGGGTCGGGTTCACTGGCTCCAGGTGCGTGCGAGCAGTTCGTAGGAGCGCAGCCGGGCGTCGAAGTCCCAGGCTTCGCTGAGGATCATCAGTTCGTCGGCGTGGGTGCGGTCGACGAGGTCCTGGAGGCCGCGGCGGACGGTGTCGGGGGTGCCGACGTGGGACTCGCTGAGCATGGCGTTGACCATGCGTGCCTCCTGCGAGTTCCACAGGGTGGTGATGTTGTCGACCGGGGGGAGGAACTGCATGCCGCCGCGGAAGTGGGTGAGGAACTTCAGCTGGAGGGAGCTGAAGATCCGGAAGGCTTCCGTGCCGGTGTCGGCGACGACCGCGTTGGCCGCGACGATCACGTGCGGCTTCTCCAGCGTCTTCGAGGGTCGGAAGGTGGCCCGGTAGAGCTTGAGCGCTTCGCGGAGCTGGGCGGGGGCGAAGTGTGAGGCGAAGACGAACGGCAGCCCCTGCTGGGCGGCGAGGGCGGCGCCGAAGGTGCTGGAGCCGAGGATGAAGACGGGAAGGTCGACGCCTTCGCCGGGGATGGCGCGGACCTTGCGGCCGGCACCGGCGGGGGTGAGGTAGCCGCGCAGTTCGGCGACCTGCTCGGGGAAGTCGGCGCCGTCCTGGTGGTCGCGCCGCAGGGCGCGGGTGGTCGCGGGGTCGGTGCCGGGCGCGCGGCCGAGGCCGAGGTCGATGCGGCCGGGGTGGTAAGTGGCGAGGGTGCCGAACTGCTCGGCGACCACGTACGGGGCGTGGTTGGGCAGCATGATGCCGCCCGCGCCGACCTTGATGCGTTCGGTGGCGGCGGCGACCTGGCCGATGATGATCGAGGTCGCGGAGCTGGCCATCGCCGGCGTGTTGTGGTGCTCGGAGATCCAGTACCGGTGGTAACCGAACGCCTCGGTGGCACGGGCGAGTTCGACGGTGTGCGTGAGGGCTTCGGCCGCGTCGTGGCCGGTGCGGACGGGGGCGAGGTCAAGGACGGGAAGCGGGATGTCGGTGTAGCGGGTCATGCCGGGGTCTTTCCGGGTGGGGCGGGGCCGCTCGGTGGGCGGCCCCGCGTGGGGAAGGTGGGTCGGTTCGGCCGAGCGGCCGGGCCCTGCGGGTGAGGATCCGGGCCGGGCTCGGGCGTGGGGCCGGTCAGGACAGGTCCAGGACGGCCTTCCCGGGCAGGCGGCTCTCCCGTACCGCCTCGATGGTCTCGGCGGCGTCGGTCCAGTCGCCGCGCCAGGCGATGTTCGGGTGGAGCATCCCGGTGGCGAGTTCGTCGGCGAGCCAGGTGAGGTCGGCGTCGATGCCTTCGCCGCTCATCAGGAAGAAGGTGACGATCGAGCGGTCGTGGCGCAGCGGGTCGGCGAGCAGGCTGCCGGGTTCGAAGGCGGAGGCGGCCGAGGAGGCGGCGCCGGCGGTCACCAGCGTGCCGCCCTCGCCGAGGGCCTGGAAGGCGGCTGTCAGGTCCGGACCGCCGACCAGGTCCAGGACGCCGTGCACGGGCGCGGTGACCTCGCCGACGCTGGTGACGACCTCGTTGGCGCCGAGTGCCCGCAGTTCGTCGGCGCGGGCCGGGTTGCGGGAGACGGCACTCACGTGGGCGCCGCCGCGGGCGGCGAGCTGGATGGCGAAGCGTCCGACCGCGCCGGCGGCGCCGGTGATCAGTACGCGCCGGCCGAGGATCGGGCCGAGCTTGCGCAGGGCGCGCAGCGCGGTGGTGGCGGCGACGGGCAGGGTGCTCATCGGGCCGAGGTCGGCGCCGTCGGGGACGGTTCCGATCAGGGCGGTGTCGACGGCGCGCAGTTCACCCCACGCGCCGCTCGGGCCCAGCGTGATCACCGGGGTGCCGACGGCGGGGCCGGAGCCGTCTGCGGCGGCCTGCTCGACCACGCCGGCCGCGTCCCAGCCGATCACCGCACCGTCGGGGGCGCCGGGGAGTACGTAGCCCTCCAGCTGCCAGTGATGATCGTGCGGTCCGCCGCCACAAACGGACCGCTCGGTCATGTTCTGAACCGTAGCACAACATGACCACGCAGTCCGGTTAGCCGCGTCACAACATGACCGACTGGTCCGGTTCGATACGATGGAGCCATGAAGAGAGCCGACGCCGTGCGCAACCGCCGCCTGCTGATGGACGCCGCCGCGGCGGAGTTCGCCGAGAACGGCATGGAGGCGTCGATCACCCGCATCGCCTCCCGCGCAGGCGTGGGCAAGGGCACGGTCTTCCGCCACTTCGACACCAAGGAACAGCTCCTGGCCGAGGTCTTCAGCGACCGCCTGGAGGAACTCGTCGAAGCCGGCCGCAAGCTCGCCGACGCCGACGACCCGGAGGCGGCACTCTTCGACTTCATGACAGTGGGCGTGGAGATCCACGTCCGCGACCGCTCCTTCTGCCAGGCCGCCGCAGCGCTCTCGCGCAGCGAGGCCAGCGTCCGGGCCTCACGCGAACGCCTCGCGGACGTTGCCGACACCCTCGTCGCCCGGGCACAGAGGGCCGGGGCTGTGCGCGACGACGTCACCGGCCTGGACATCGCGCTCCTGCTCAGCGGCGCCTCACAGGCCGTCCTCAGCATCGACGAGGACGTCCCGGAGCTGTGGCGGCGCTACCTGGCCATGACCATCGACGGCCTGCGACCCCAGAACGCCCACCCGCTCCCCGTCGCCGCCCCCACCCTGGACCAGTTCACGGGTTAGTCCGACTCGGCTGCGGGTTTGATACTTGGCGCGCCATCACGGCAGAGCCGCGAACGCCTCCTGCACGGCCTCGCGCCGCTCGGTCCACCAGGCCAGGAGGCGCTCGGCGGGCAGGAACAGGTGGTCGCACGAGTGGTCGGCGCGGTCGTAGTGGAAGACCAGCTGCCAGGAGTCCGACATCCGTTTCCACCACAGCCGCTCCACCGCGTCCGCCAGCGCCGGCACTGGGAGCGAGATCACCGATCGGTAGCCGGCCACGAACGCGGAGGTCCGCTCCAGATCGAGGAAGCCGTCCTCACCGCCGAACTGCACCGTGGCGGTGCGGGCGACCTCCTCACCGAACGGCCGGACCCGGATCCGGTCCCAGTCGATCACCCCGGCGATCCCGCCGTCCCGCCACAGCACGTTCCGGTGCTGCACGTCACCGTGCGTCCACCCCACCGGGCCGACCGCCACCTCGCCGGCCGGGCGCTCGTGCCCGTACTTCTCCAACAGCACCTTGCGCTCGGCCAGCGCCGAGGCCGCCTCGGCGTCGAACGCCGTCCGGCTCTCCAGCCCCGCGACAAGCGCGAGGAAGCGGTCCGCCTCCTGCCGAGCCTCGGCGGGCGTGGTCACCGAGACCGTCACCTGCTTCGGCCCCGGCGGCAGCAGGCCGGCCATCCGCTCGTCGTTCAAGCTCTGGTGGATCCGACCAAGCAGAACTCCGAGGTCACCGGTCTGCTCGATCGACAGCGCCGTACCCGGCAGATGGCTCCCCTCCATCCACGGGATCAGGCAGTACCCACGGCCGGCGACCTCGACCACCGCGTCCCCGGTCGAGGAGACCCGCGCCCTCCCCACCGGCAGGCCGTCGTCGGCCACTGCCGACAGCACAGCCAGATTCCGACGCGCCAACGACAGCGGCACATCCATGATCCGCTTCAACGCGAACGAGCCCTCGGCCGTATCCAGCCGCCAGTTCCCATTCATCAAGCCGTCCGACAGGAAGCGGCACTGCCGGACCTCACCCAGCCCGAAAGCCTCGTTGAGAACCGCCAGATCCTCTGCGATCTCGCTGTACCGAGCGCCACACAGAGCGCCGAAAGTCGCGTCCGTCACCCCGAGCAGGCTAGCGGAGCCGAGGGATCGAAGCGGTCGGTCCAGAAGGTTTCAGCCGTCTTGGTCACGGTTCGGACGAGGAGTCCCACACGTCGCCGGTTGGACCCCATCGTCCGGCAGCGCCGCTGAGCGCCAAGGTCAACGGCACTACCAGGTGTCGCCGGGCGAAGATCCGATGATCGTCGTGGTCATCCTCCATGCTCTTCACAGGCGGGGAAGGTCCTTCCGCGCGACGGCAGCGGCGCAGGACCACGCCGCGCTGGTCGGCGCCGGGTAAGTCGACCTCTGCCTGGGACTGGCCACGGCCGCCGGCCGGTTCGCCGACGACGACCGGGCAGGCCGCCGCCGAGGCGGTCTACCGCGTGATCGACGCCGCCTACGAACGCCGCTCGGTGGTGGTCACCAGCAACCTTCACCCCTCGGGATTCGATTCGATCATGCCGAAGACACTGGCGACTGCGGCCGTCGACCGGCTCCTGCACCACGCGCACATCATGCTGACCGAGGGCACCAGCCTCCGCCTCGCGCAGGCAACCGCCGGCACGGGCGTCGTCCCCGCCGTCATCCGGCCGTTGAGGATGCGGGCCATCGCGGAAGCCGAGTACCCGGCGAGGGCGCCCACCTCGGCCGGTGTCGCCTGCTGAACCGCCCGGGCGGTGCGCAGCACCGCCGGGATGTCGAGCTTCTCCGTGGTCCGCGACACGACCCCTCCCCGAGCCCGGCGGAACCCCGACGGTAGCCCGCATCGTGAGCCCGCCCCGTGAGCGGGGGCACCGGCGTGTTCCGGCCGGTGGACCGGCTCGGTACAGTGGGGGCCCATGCGGCAGCGAGAACGCGAACGTGCACTGTGGGACGCCTTCTTCCACATGGACGCCGAGCTGTGGCAGGTGCTGACCCGCAGGCTCCAGCAGGACACCGGCCTGTCCGAGCCGGACTGGCAGGTCCTGGACGGCCTGGGCAACACCGAGGGCCACACGCTGCGCGCGTTCGAACTCGCGAAGGCGCTGATGTTCGGCAAGAGCCGGCTCCACCAGCACGTCGGACGCATGGAGCAGCGCGGCCTGGTGGAGCGGGGGCCGGTGCCCGGCGATGCCCGCGCCACCACGGTCTCCCTCACCCCGCACGGCCTGTCGGTGTTCCGCCGGGCGCAGGCCTACCGCGCCCGGCACATCCGCGAGGAGCTGGTCGGCGCGCTGACCGTGGAGGAGGTGGAGCGGCTCATCGCCATCTCCGGCAAGATCCGCGCCCATGTGCGCCGCGACCGGTCGGCGGGGCGTCACTCCCAGACGGTGGTGGGCACTTCGGCCCGCAGGACGGGCGCCACCTCGGCGAAGAACCGTTCCAAGTAGTCGCGGGTGACGGCGAGTTCGGTCGTGTAGGTGGAGAAGAACCCCTCCACGCCGACGCCGAACACCTGGTTGCCGAACTTCCGCTGCAGGCCGAGGAGTTTCTCGGTGATCTGCTCGGCGGTGCCGACGAGCGCGGACCCGTTCTTGACGAAGTCCTCCAGGGAGTCGAACGGGAAGCGGGCGCCGGCGCGGTAGTGCGCGGCGACCGAGGCCTCGAACATTGGGCGCGCGATCGCCAGGGCGTCCTGCGAACGGTCGGCGATAACAGGAGAGTGCACGCCCACCCCGACCGGCGCGGTGTCGGGGTCGTGGCCGTGGAAGGCGAGCCGCTCGCGGTAGTGGGCGACCAGGCCCAGGTAGTGGTCGACCCGGTCCGTGCCGTTGGCCGAGTACAGCGGGTCGCCCCAGCGCGCCGCCAGCTCGGTGGAACGCCGGTCGGTGGCCGAACCGTGCCATACCCGGGGCGCCGGCCGTTGCAGCGGCCGGGGTTCGAGGGAGACCTCGGTCAGCTTCGGGCGGTAGCGGCCCTCCCAGGTGACCTTCTCCTCCCGCCACAGCCGCCGCAGCAGCTCGTACCCCTCCTCCAGCCGGTCCCACAGCTCGGCCGGGTCGACGCCGAAGACGCCGGGCGCGACCGCGTCGCCGCCCTTGCCGATGATCAGGTCGAGACGCCCGCCGCTGAGCTGGTCGAGGGTGGCGTAGTCCTCGGCGGAGCGGACGGGATCGGTGAGCGAGAGCACCGCGACCGTGGTGACGAGCCGGATTCGGGACGTCCGGGCGGCGATGTTCGACAGGATCACCGCCGGTGACGCCGACAGCAGCTCCGGATTGTGCCGCTCGCCGACCCCGAACGCGTCGTACCCCACCCGCTCCGCCCACGAGGCGAGTTCGACCACCTCCGCGAACCGCTCCGCCCGCCCCAGCGGCGGGCTCCCCAGCCCCCTGCTCCGCCTCGGCATCAACGTACTGGCCAGGAACTTCATGACCACACCCCTCCCGATGAGTTCACATGTGAACTCTGAAGGGCGCACCTCTCCCCGTCAATACGACAACCGGATGACCCCGCCGTCGACACCCGGTCAGTTCCGCATTGAACCGGCTCGGCATGGCCGCCACCCGATCGAGTGGGATCCGTCGGCTCCGCCCCGCCGCTCGTGCTGCGGTCTTCTGGGGGCGCTGTCAGTGCCGGAGCCTCGTGCAGGCGGCGGGCCCGGTTCGAGGGTTCCCGGCCTGGGCGGGTCGGGGGGGTGGGACACTTCCGGCCACGGGGGCTGTGTTGGTGGGGAGCCGGCAAGGGGGTCGGGTGCGGATGTGTCGGTGCGTTCGGGAGGCCGGAGCGGGGTGGGAGGCGGTGGTGCTCTTCGGCGCCGGCTGCGGCATCCACGGCATCGAGGTCGGTAGGAGCCGTCCGCGACCCCGCCCGCCTGGCCCTGGCGCGGCAAGTCAGGCAAGCGGCACGAACGGGCCCTTCCTTGAGTTCAGCGAGCGACTCGGGACTGAAGCAGCCCGGCCCAGCAGCTTGGACACACCGGTTCTCGCCCTGCTCGACCACCTCGAACTGGCCGTCGTCGCCGAGTCGGAGCACATCGCCGGCCGCGCATCCGAGTACCGGGCTCGGGCTTTCGGCCGGCTCGAACAGCCCGGGGCCCTCGGCGGGTCTGTAGTGTGCGGAAATGACAAGAAGCGAGCGACTCGCGGAGCAGTTGGACTGGTACTGGCGCAAGAACCTGCGACCGCGGCTGGACGGTCTTACCGATGAGGAGTACTTCTGGGAGCCGGTCCACGGTTGCTGGAGCATTCGTCCACGGGACACGTCGGCCGCGCCGATGTCGGCGGGTTCGGGGAAGTGGACGATGGACTCTGCGTCAGGCGGCTGGCGCACATCATCGTCTCGTGCCTGGGCTATCGGGTCGGATGGTACTTCGGCGGCCAGGACGTCGGGATCAGCTCCCTGTTGACGTGCAGGATCCTGTTCTCTACGGGAAACCATCACGGCGCCGAGATCTCCCTGCTGCGCGACCTCTATCGCCGGCAGGACGGAGCCGTAGCGCGCTGAGGAGCCGCCCTCGCCCCCAAACCCCGCCGTTCGAATTCTGAGCTGGGCAAACACCCGGACACCATGGGCCGATATGTCATGATCAGATCAGAACCAGCCACTCACCTCACGCGGCACCTCGGACGGGGACCGGCCGCGGCGGCGCTACCTCAGGTACGCGGCGATGCGGTCCGCGAACTCGTCCGGGGTGAGGATCGGGATGCCGAGCGTCTCGGCCTTCGCCCGCTTCGATCCGGCCTTCTCCCCGGCCACCAGCAGGGTGGTGCGGGTGGACACCGAGGAGGAGGCCTTGCCGCCGACGCGCTCGACGAGCTCGTTCATCTCGTTGCGGGAGAGAGCGGCGAGCGGGCCGGTCATGCTGCCGGTGACGACGACGGCCTCACCGGCGAGCGGCGCGACCGTACCCGGCTGCTGCGCGTCCGGACCGTCCGTGGGTTCGCCGAAGGAGGCGTTCTCCGCAGCGGCCGGCGCCTGGGGTTCGGTGACGCCGGTGCCGACGTCCTGGGTGGCGAGCTTGTCGAGGAGCGGCGCGAGATCCGCGAGTTCGGCGACGATGACGCGGGCCTTCTCCGTGCCGATGCCGTCCACGGCGGCCAGCGTCTCGGCGTCGGCGGCCCGGATCGCGGCCATGGACCCGAAGTGGGTGGCGATGCGGCGGGACATGGTGCGCCCGGTGCCGCGCACGCCGAGTGCGCAGAACACACGGTTCAGGGGCCGGCTGCGGGCGGTCCCGATCGCGGCGAGGAGATTCTCGGTACTGGTGTCGCCCATGCGTTCCAGGGCGAGGAGCTGCTCGCGGGTGAGGGAGAAGAGGTCGGCGATATCGGTGACGAGGCCGGCTTCGACGAGTTGGACGGCGCGGGTGCGGCCCAGGCCCTCGATGTCGAGCTGGTCGCGGCCGGCCGCGTAGATGACGGAGGCGACGGCCTGGCAGTTGCGGCCGCGGGTGCACCGCCAACGCTGCTCGGCGGTGTCGATGGCATCGCCGCAGCGGGGACAGGCCTCGGGGAACACGATCGGCCGCTCCTCGCCGGTGCGCTCGTCGGCGAGCGGCGCCTCCACACGCGGGATCACGTCGCCGGCCCGGTAGACGAAGACCCGGTCGCCGATCCGCAGGTCGCGCCGGGTGATGTCGGCAGGGTTGTGGAGGGTGGCGTAGGTGACGGTGACGCCGTCGATGTCGACGGGTTCGAGGACGGCACGCGGGGCGACGATGCCGGTCCGGCCGACGTTCCACTCGACGTCGAGCAGCCGGGTGACCTTGTGCTCGGCGGCGAGCTTGCGGGCGACGGCCCAGCGCGGAGCCCGCGACCCGGACGCGGCGTCACGCTGGTCGGCGGCGGAGTCGGCCTTGACGACCACGCCGTCGATGCCGAACGGCAGCGAGGCGCGCAGTGCGGCGATCTCCTCGACGCGCTGCTGGACCTCCTCCCGGGTGGCGCAGCGCTGCGGGTGGGCGGGGGTGGTGGCGGCAGTGTTGGCACCGAGGGCGGCGAGCAGTTCCAGCAGAGCGCTGTGGTCGAGGGCGTCGTCCAGACCGAGGGCTCCGTAGGCGAAGAAGGTCAGCTCGACGCGGTAGGGGCGGTCCTTGGCGCGCAGGGTGCCGGCCGCGCCGCTGCGGGGGTGGGCGAACGGCGTCGCGCCGTGCTCGGTGCGCAGCCGGTTGGCGTGCTCGAACTGGTCGTGGGTGAGCAGCACCTCGCCGCGCAGTTCGACGTCGATGGGGTCGGAGAGCACGGTGGGCAGGCCGAGGATGGCGTCGGCGGCGTGGCTGATGTCCTCGCCGGCGAGGCCGTCGCCGCGGGTGAGGATCCGGTGCAGGCGCCCGGCGCGGTAGCGGGCGGCCACGGCCATGCCGTCGAGCTTGGGCTCCACGCACCAGGCGCTCACCTCACGGCCCAGCCGGCGCTCCAGCCCGGCCGCCCAGGACTCCAGTTCCCCGGCGGAGAACACGTTGTCGAGCGACAGCATCGGCGCGCTGTGCGGCACATCCCCCACGACCGCGCCGCCGGCGACCTTCCCGGTGGGCGAATCCGGCAGGACCTCGTCCGGGTGCGTCTCCTCCCAGGCCGCGATCGACCGCACCAGCGCGTCGTACTCGTCGTCCCCGAGCGGCGTGGCCCCGTCGGTGTAGTACGCGGCGGCGGCCTGAACGGCGACGGCGACCGCGTCCGCGTAGGCGGACGGGGAGGACAGCGGAGCGGATGTCTCGATCATGGCGACATCATGGCGCCCACCACCGACAACATGCCCGACCTGGGAGTGGAGGGCACCAGCCGCAGCACGATCTGTGCGCCGGCCGAAGCGCCCTCAGGGAATGATGCTGTCAGCGGAGAGGTGCCGTCAGCGAGGTGCTCGCCCGCGCCCGGGGGCGTCGGCGGCGGGCTGTCCGGTGGTCCGGGCGGCGCCCGGCTCCGGGCGTCGGACCGGCCGACCGCAGGTGTCGGCGCTGTGGTTCACCCGGACGCCGCCGCGTGGTATCCGGGGCGGAAACCGCGGATCACATAAACGGTTCATATGAGACACACTCACTACGCACAGGCCGGCCTCGCGACCTCCGTGGCGCTGGCGGCCCTGCTCGTCAGCTCCCCCCAGTACACCGCGGCGGCCGCGGGGACCCGCACCTTCGCCTACACGGGCGCGCCCGAACAGTACGTCGTTCCCGCGGGCGTCTGCGAGATCGTGGTGGACGCGTTCGGAGCCGCGGGCGGAAGCGCCGTCTACGGCTCGCCCGGCGGGAAGGGCGGCGAGGTGCGGGCGACGCTCCAGGTCCACGCCGGCGACGTCCTCACCGTCGACGTGGGCCAGGCGGGGAGCGGCGGCGACCTCCTCGTTCCCGACAGCATGGCCTACGGCGGCTACGGCGGTGGCGGGCAGGGAGGGTCCGCGACCTCCGAGCACCGCCCCGGCAATGGCGCCATCGGCGCCGGGGGCGGCGGTGCCACCACCGTGACGGCCGCCGCCACCGCCCTGGTCATCGCCGGCGGTGGAGGCGGCGGCGCCGGCAGCTTCAGCGACAACGGGACCGGACGCGGCGGTGACGGCGGACAGGACGGGACCGACGGCGCGGACACCGGAGCGGTCCAGGCGGGCAAGGGCGGCAAGTCCGGCGGCCACGGCGGCGCGGGCGGGGCGGGCGGAACCGGCACCACCGGCTCCGACCACGACGGCTCTCCGGGCGGCGCCGCCGTCGGCGGCCGCGGCGGCGACGCGGCCGTCAACGTCGGCGACATCCACATGGGAACCGGCGGTGGAGGCGGCGGCGGGGCGCACGGCGGCGGAGCCGGCGGCTCCTCCACGGGCAGCACGCTCGACGCCGGCGGGGGCGGCGGAGGCTCCAGCCTCGGTCCCGCCGGTGCGGCCTTCACCACCGGGGCGCGCAGCGGCGACGGCGAGGTCCGCATCGAGGAGCACGTCTGCGCCACTCCGTCCCCCTCCCCGACCGCCACCACCAGCCCTTCACCCTCGCACTCCCCCACCGCCACCACCAGCCCCTCGCCCTCGCACTCCCCCACCGCCACCACCAGCCCCTCGGCGACCCCGTCCCCGACCGCCACCACCACCACGACCGCCACGTCCACGCCCCGCCCCACCCACACCGCGAGCCACGGCGGCACCGGCGCCGCCCACCCCACCGGGGGACCGAGCCACCACCCCGCCCCCACCCCGCGACCCGGCGGCGGAGGCGACCAGCTCGCCGAGACCGGAAGCAGGACGCCGGCGCTCCTGCTCGCCGGGGTGCTCTCGCTGGGGGCCGGAGCCGCCGCGCTCCGCCGCGCCCGTCGCAGGGACCGCCGTTCCTGAGCGGCGTCCGATCCGCACCTGACGCCAGGACGGGTGCCCGGCCCCGCCCCGCGCGGGGGCCGGGCGCCTCCCTTCCCGGTGGCGGACGGGAGTGCCGGTCCGACGGTCGACGGTGCCGGGGTTCCCGCCGAGGAGCATCCGCCGGTACTCGGCCGGCGGCGGCGAATCACCGCCGACACCGCCGCCGTCCCCGCACAGGCGGGGCCGGCCGGGCGCCTGCTGCTCCTCACGGTGTCGGGGTGGGCTGCCCGGCACAGCGCCCGGGGACCCGGACCGATCTCCTCCCAGGGGGCGTGGAGGCTCTGATCACGATTCGGTTCCGGCGCACGTGAGGCCGTGGGTCCGATGGGATGCTCCCTGCATGGACGAGACCGCCGCTACACCGCCCGTGCACCTGGTCGCGCCGGCGGAGGCAGCGACCGAGAAGCCGGCCTCGCCGAGCGTGCGCGTGCCGCTGTGGCTGGTGACGGGCATCGGCGGACTCGCCGTCGGTGCCGGTTCGGTCGGCCTGGCGTGGGGTTTGTCCTCCAGCGGCACCGCGACCGGCCCGAGCGCCGTGGCGACGGCGACACCTTCGAAGAGCGAGGTGTTCACGCTGGACGGGCAGATGACGCTCGGCAGCAACGCCAGGGACACTGCCGCCGGTTGCGTGGGGCGGGGCGGGTACGACGACATCGCCAGGGGGGCATCGGTGACGGTGTTCGATGAGGACGGCACGGTGTTGGCGACGGGGTCCCTCGGCACCGGCCGGTCCAAGGGAACGACCGGTTGTGTGTTCCCGATCGAGGTCATCGGGGTGCCGGTAGGACCGAAGTTCTACCAGGTCGAGGTCAGCCACCGGGGGAAGGTCACCCTGTCGCGAGCCGATGCAGAAGCCGGCCTGTTGGGTGTCTCGCTGAGCTGACGGTCGCCCTCCCGGAACGGCAGGAGGCCGCCAACCTCATTGCTGCTCTTGATCCGCGCCCGGGCCGGCGCGGTCGATCCGGCCGCGGTCGACGCCCTCGGCCGCGAGGACCGTGTCGAGCGGGTCCACCGGCCAGGAAGTCGCGCGCGAAAAGCACGGCCGCGAACTCCTGAGGTCGGCGAGGAGGGGTTGCGGAGGGGAGGTGCCGAATTCGGCACGGTCGGTCGAGTACCTGCGGTTCCCGGACGGCTCGGCAATGGTGCGGTCGTGCGTGGGGACCGGGGCGCCGTCGACGATCAGGACCGCACTCCGCCTGTCGGCCGGCGAATTCGGGACGGAATTTCAAAAGGTCGCCGGATGGATTTTATACCTTGCTACCGTTTTCCCAACGCCAATCGGACGGAGAACGGATCAATGTTCGCACGGGAAGAAATTCCGGAATCCCGCATCGCCTACCTGAGGCACACCGGGCCCTACGGCGCGGCGAACCGGGCCCACATGGAAAGGCTCAAGTCCTGGGCCGCGGCGCACGATCTGCTGCGGGCCGACACCGCCGTCCTGGGCATCGCCCGGGACGACCCCGCCCGTACGCCGCAGGACGCCTGCCGCTACGACACCTGTCTCCTGGTGCCGAAGGACGCCGAGATCCGGGGTCCGGGGATCCGGGAGGGCCGCCTCCCGGGCGGGCGGCACGCCGTTCTCGCCGTCGCCCACACCGGGGAGGCCCTCGGGCGGGCCTGGGCCGGGCTCTTCGCGGACCTCGCCGCCCACGGGTTCGCCTTCGACGGCGCCCGTCCCGTTCTCGAACGGTACCGCCCGAGCCTGCTCGCCCGGCATCTGTGCGAGATCTGCGTTCCCGTCCACTGAGGCCGAACGGCGCGGGGAGGGGAGTGCGCGAGGTGGCGCACTCCCCCGGGCTGCCCGCGCACCCGGTCGCATCTCGGTGCGGCGCGGCGACGGGGACGCCCCGCGAGGCCCGGAACGGCGGGGCCGTGGCCGGCGAAACCGGCGCGCGGGAGCCCGCGCGCGGGCCCGGAGAGACACCGGGCGCCACTCCTCCGGCCTTGGCAGGGATCACCCGAACGGCGGACGCTCGGTGAGCAGCCGGTCACCGGCTGCGTCCGTCCACCAGCCCCGGGAGGGCCATCCATGTCGTTCTCGCGCCTCCACGTCGCCGTCGCCGCCCTGCTCGTCGCCGGTGCCACCGCCCTGGCCGGTCCGGCCCAGGCCGCCGACGGCCACCGCGCCCTGAGCCGCTTCGACGACGGCAGCTTCGAGACGCCCAAGGCCCCGGCGAACGCGTTCACCCCCCTGACCACCGGTCAGGGCATCGGGCCGTGGGCCGTCACCGCCGGCAGCGTCGACCTGATCGGCGCCGGCTTCTGGCAGGCCGCCGAGGGCGACCAGTCGCTGGACCTCAACGGCTCCAGCAGCGGCACCGTCGCCCAGAGCTTCACCACCGTTCCGGGCACCACCTACTCCGTCAGCTACGCGCTGGCCGGCAACCCGGCCGGGGGGCCGGCCCTGCGGACCGGGCGGGCGCTGATCGACGGCCAGGACTTCCAGGACTTCTCCTTCGACGTCACCGGCAGGACGAGGACCGCGATGGGCTACGTGGGCCGCCAGTTCACCTTCGTCGCGCAGGCCGCGTCCACGACCCTGAGCTTCACCAGCACCGTCGCCGGGGCGTACGGCCCGGTCATCGACAACGTGCAGGTGCAGGAGTGCAAGCCCTGTTGCGGGTGAGGCGAGCGGGGCTGCCGGGATTCCCGCGAGGGGGTCCCGGCAGTCGCCGTCCGTCCCGCGTCTCAGGCCCGGCGTCGTCGCATCGCCCGGCGTTCCGCTTCCGTCGTGCCGCCCCAGACCCCCTCCACGGGCTGGTCCAGCGCCCATTCCAGGCACTGGCGGGAGACGGGGCAACGGCCGCACACGGCCTTCGCCTCGTCGCTCTGCACGAGCGTCGCGAAGCTGGTGCTGCTCCCGATGGGGAAGAAGAGTTCGGGGTCCGTGCCGCGGCACCGGGCCGACTGACGCCAGTTCATGCCGTTCCTCCCTGCAGGTCTCCTCCTCCATGACTGCGCAGGGGCGGTGATTGTGACATCGGCGGGCGGGCCGGCCGCGCGGCACGGGCGTCGCGGAAGGGGGGCACCACGGACAGGGGCGCTACGGAAGGGGGCGGGCGGCGGGGACCCGGATGGCGAGGATCGCCATGTCGTCGTGGCCGTCGCCGGGGTGGTGGTCGGCCAGGACGCGGACGAGGTCGTCCAGGGGCAGGGCGGCATGGGCGGTGGCGAGGGCGGCGAGGGCGTCCAGGCCCTCGTCGATGGCCCGCTGCGGGTGTTCGACGAGGCCGTCGGTGAACAGCACGACGGTGCTGCCGGCGGGCAGCGGGTGGGTGTGGTCGGGGCGGGGGACGGCGGGGTCCACGCCCAGCGGGATGCCGGGTTCGCCCTGGACGTACCGGGCGTGCCCGTCGGGGCCGAGCACCAGGGGCGGCAGGTGGCCGGCGGTGCTCCAGTGCAGGCTCCAGCCGTCGCCGGCGGGTTCGATCCGCGCCAGGCAGGCGGTGGTGACGGGCAGGTCGGTGATGGCACCCACGGTGTGGTCCAGCTGGGTCAGCACCGAGCTGGGCGGGGTCCTGCGGTCGTAGAGCAGCGCGCGGAGCATGTTGCGGGCCTGGGCCATGGCGGCGGCGGCCTGGAGGTCGTGGCCGACCACGTCACCGATGACGGCCACGCAGGCCCGGTCGGGCAGGACCGCCGCGTCGTACCAGTCACCGCCGACGCGGGCCGGTTCGCTGGCGGTGCGGTAGACCGCGGCGCCGGAGAACGGGACCAGGTCGGGCAGGGTGGGCAGCAGCAGGCGCTGGAACTGCTCCGCGCTGTCGCGCACGTAGCCGAACAGGCGGGCGTTCTCGATGGCGATGCCGGCCGCGCCCGCGAGGGCCCGGACGATCTCCTCGTCGTCCTCGTCGAACGGCCGGCCGTCGGCGCGCTCGGAGAGGTAGAGGTCGCCGTAGATCTCGCCGCGGACGGCGATCGCCACGCCCAGCAGGGTGCGCATCGGCGGATGGCCGGGCGGGAAGCCCACCGAGGCCGGGTGGGCGGGGATGTCGTCGACCCGCAGCGGTGCGGGGTGCCGGATCAGATGGCCGAGCACCCCGCGTCCGTGCGGGAAGTCGACGCCGGCGAGCGCCGCCCGCTCCTCGTCCGTCAGACCGGCGGTGATGAACCGCTCCAGGTGGTCACCGGAGGGGGCGAGGACGCCCAGCGCGCCGTAGCGGGCGCCGGCCAGCTCCATCGCCGTCGTGACGATCCGGTGCAGCACCACGGACAGGTCCAGGTCACCGCTGATCGCCAGCACCGCCGACAGCAGCCCCTGCAACCGGTTCTTCGCCTTCGCCAGGGCGAGCAGCTGGAGGGCGACGCCTTCCAGCTGCTCGGCCGGCTCCAGCCGGAACCCCCGCGGGTTCCCCTCCCCCGGTGACCCGGACGGCTCCGCGTCGGACTTCACGACATCACCTCGTTCGTCCCCACCCACGCTACGCAGGACCGGGCCACCCGGCCGGGCGCACGCGCCCGCCCGGCGCAACGGGGGCGGCGAGGGCGGCAGGGTCGGCGAGGGCGGCGGGGCCGGCGGGTCAGCTGGGCGGGCCGGACCAGACGACGCTGCCGCTCGGCCCCGCGTCGTGGACGAACTCCACGGAGAACGGGTCGGCCGCGGTCTCCGGCAGGCCGTAGGCGGTCAGGCTGGTGACCTCCTTCCCGGGGGCGACGGTGCCGGTGGGGATCTTGAGCCGTCCGCTGCCGTCGATCAGGGTGAGGACGAGGACGCCGTTGGCGTCCCGGACGACGGGAAGGCCGCTGCCGCGGAGCGGGACCTCCGCCGAACCGGTGTTGACGATGGTGATCCTCACCTGGATGATCCTGGCGTTCTTCGGGGCCTTGAAGACGGTCTCGTCCGGGACGTAGCGCTCCGGCTCGGCCATCGTGACCTTCAGTCCGTCCGGGAAGGTGTAGGACTGCCCGTACGCCGGGTGCCGGGCCTTCTCGTCCGCGGCCGCGGCCGCCCGCTCGGCCTCGATGCGCCGGCGCTCGGCCTCCAGCCGCTCCCTCTCCTTCGCCGCCCGCTCCTCGTTGACCGCCCGGATCTCCGTCACCACGAAGACCCCGGCGCCGGTGGAGACCAGCAGGCCGACGACGCCCAGGATCACGCCCGCGAGCGCGGTTCCCCGGTTGGTCGCGACGCCCTTGCGCACCTGGGTCAGGGCGACGGCACCGAGGATCACAGCCAGCAGGGCGGGCAGCCAGGACAGCCAGAACAGGATGACGGCCAGGCCGAGCACGGTCCCGACGATCCCGAGGACCATCGCCGCGATGCCCAGCCCGTTGCGGGGCTGCGGCGCCGGGACCGGGTACGGCGCCCAGTAGGGCACGCCCGGGCCGGGGAAGGCGCCGGGGATGGCGCCCGGGGACGCACCGGGGAACCCGCCCGGGGCGGGGAACGGGCCGGGGAACGGGCCGGGGGCCGTACCCGGAGCCGGGACGGCGCCGTCCGTCCGGTCGGGGCCCGGCGGTGCCCAGGGGTTCTCGGGGGCCGGGGCGTCGGCGGGCCCCGGGCGGTCGGGCGGGGCGGGAACGGTCATCCGGGATCCTTCGGGCGGGACGGAGGGGGGCGGCGCAGCCGGCCGGGTGACGGCGGGCCGGTTCCGGGCGTGCCGTCGGCGGGCCGGAACCGCGTTCGGGGCCCTGCACCGGGCGCCAGCGGATGATCAACATACCGGGTGCCCGTGAACGCCGCCGGACCGGCGCCGTGCAGGCGTGCAGGTGCAGGCCGGCACCGCCGGGAACGACCGGCGCACCGATTCGGCGCGGGGCGCGGACGGGAAGGATGCCCCCGACCGCGTCGTCGCGCTGAGGAGGGCCATGGTGCGCAGGGAACCGAGGACGACTGCCCAGAAGGGGCATCCGTACGGCCGCCGGCCCACCGGTGGGCTGGCCGACGTCCTGTGGGACTGGTCGAAGTCCGGCACCCGGACGGCGGCGCGCAACCGGTTGCTGCGGAGGCTGCCCGGGGTCGGGCCGGCGGCCGCGTACCGGTTCGGGCTGGTCGAGCGGCCGCACTACGCCTACGGCGTGCGGCGGGCCACCGAGTCGGCGGCGCGGCTGGGCCACCGGGGCGTGACGGTGGTGGAGTTCGGGGTGGCCGGCGGCAACGGGCTGCTGGCCCTCGCCGAGCACGCGCGCTACTACGCCGCCGCCACCGGGGTCGCCGTGCGGGTCGTCGGCTTCGACAGCGGGGCGGGGCTGCCCGACAGCACGGATCCCCGGGACCTCCGCTACCTGTTCGCCCCCGGTTTCTACACGATGGACCACGACCGGCTGCGGGCCCGGCTGGGAGCGGCCGAGCTGGTGATCGGCGACCTCGCCGCGACGCTGCCCGGCTACCTGGACTCGCACGCCGAGGTGCTGCGCGAGCACCCCGTCGGCTTCGTCGCCCTCGACCTGGACTACTGCTCCTCCACGGCGACCGCCCTCGGCCTGTTCCGGGGCCCCGCGCACGGGCACCTGCTGCCGAGGGTGACCTGCTACCTCGACGACCTGCCGGGAACGATCGGGCAGATCGGCGAGGCCGCCGCGATCGCCGACTTCAACACCGCGCACCCCGACCGGCCGATCGGACCGGTCCTGGGCCTGCGGGCGTTCACGCCGTTCGACCCTCCGTGGGCCGATCAGATCCACGTCCACCACCGGCTGGACCACCCGGACTACGGGCGGCTGGAGGTCGGCGCCACCGGCGACCAGCTCCCGCTGGACCAGGCCCCGCCGGGGCGGCGGCGCCGTCGCTGAGACGGCCCCGCCGCCGGGACGGACCCGGGTGAGCGACCCCGGGTGAGCGGCCCCGGGGACCGCCCCGACGGCGGGTCAGGGCCGGGGGGACGCCTGGTCCTGGATGCGGCCCTGCAAGGCCTTGGAGAGCTCCGCGACGCAGGCGGCGAGCCGGCTGGTCGTCAACTGCGCCGGATCGCCGCCGCACCCGTCCACCGGTGCGCCGGGCGTCGCGCCGGGCGTCGCATCGGGCGCCGGGGCCGGGGTCCCGGACGAGGAAGCGGACGGGGACGGGGAGACGGACGGGGACGGGGAGACGGACGGGGACGGGGAGACGGACGGGGACGGCGCGGGGGACGGCTGGCCGCCCGGGGCGGTGATGCTGCCGTTCAGCGACACCAGGTTGGGCGTCACCCGCGCGTCGCCCGACAGGTCGATGTAGTCCTGGGTCTGGCCGTTGAAGTCCACGAACCCCCGCCACCTGTCCCGGCCGAACGGGATGATCTCCTGCAGCGCGCCGCCCTTCCCGACGCTGATGGTGATCGAGGTCTGCTGCGCCATGTACGACACCATCCGGCTGGCCAGCACGTCCAGGTTCACCGACGGCTCGTCGTCGCCGCGCACGTACACGTGCAGGTCGTTGAGGCCGCCCCCGGCGCGGTCGGCCTGCAGGACGGCGAACGCCACCACCAGTTGCGAGGAGCTCTCCCTCGGCACCAGCGGCGTCACGTAGTAGAGGTGGCCGTCCGCCTTGGAGCGCAGCAGGAACTCCCCCGGGTTGGTGGCGTTGGCCGCCGCCGAGGTGTGCGCGTAGCCGAAGCCCCGGTCGTCCTTGGCGCCGCGCCCGCCGAGCCACTGCACCTCGTGGATCTGCGAGCGGACCACCGAGGCCGGGTACACCGCCCCCGGCAGCTCACCCGGGGCCACCTCGGCCCGGTACGTCATGTCCGGGCGGCCGTCCGGCGAACCGCGCAGCACCAGCACCCCGGCCGGCTCCAGCACCGTGCGCTGGCGGTAGCCGGTCTCCCGGGCCACCGAGATCACCACCACCGGCCGGGCGGTGCGGGGGTCGCTGCCGTCGCAGTAGCCCCAGATGTCCTGGTCGCTGTAGACGACGTCCGGGAACCGCTCGGCGAGCAGGTTGCGCAGGCTGACGGCGCCCGTCCCGCCGAAGGCCCGGCCGAACGCGTGGTCGCCCCGGAACGCGCAGGTGACGACGGAGTTGGAGCGGCCGTCCCAGACCGCGACGCCCTCCATCGGCTGCTCGCCGGAGCCGTCCAGGACGGCCGTCCACACGCCGCCGCCCTCCGAGCCGTCGGGCAGGTAGTGCAGGCTGTGCCCCAGCAACTGGATCCCGGAGGTGAGGCCGGCGCTGTCGGTGAGCGCCTTGGTCGCCGCCGCGTAGGAGGCGGTGCGCGCCTCGAAGTCGAAGTCCGGCATCGACGCGGTCTTCACGCAGGCCGGCACGTCCGCGGTGCCCACGAGGTCGCAGCGGACGCCGTCGCCGGGGCGGGTGTGCTCGGTCACCGGCAGCACCGAACGCGGTGTGCCCGCACCGGTGGCCGGGACGTCGAGCACGGTGGCCGCCGCGTAGAAGCGGCCCTCGTCCTTGTCGTCGTCCCACAGCCCGGTACCCGCGCGCACCAGCGAGCCGGCCACCGCCAGCACCACCACCGCGACCGTCAGGCGGACCTTCCACCCGCCGAGGCCCGCCCCGGCCTCCTCCGCGATGACCACCACCGCCCACACGGTGCCGCACAACCCCACCGCGACCCAGAACCAGAACAGCGGCGCCGCGTCCAGCGGACCGCCGTGCGGGAAGAACTGCCGTTCGATCAGCAGCCGGTAGCTCTGGTCCTGCTGTCCGAAGCCGCCGAACACCAGGTGCTTGACCAGCCACACGACGAACGCGACCAGTGGCATCCACAGCCACCAGACGGCCAGCCCCACCACGCCGCGCCGCGCCGCACGGGCACCACGACTCGTCACACGCCCCCCCAATCCCGTGCCCCGCCGCCGCCCGCTCCCCGGCCGGCCGGGCCTGTGTCCCGTCCCTGCCCGCCCGCGCCCCCGGCACGCCTGCGGAAGGGTCCTGCCGCGTCGGTCCGCGGACGTGGAACTCTACTCCTCCGTACGGACATTGCGGCGGGCCGCCGACCGTGCGCGGACGGCGCGCAGCGGGACGGCGCGGCCCGGCCCGGCCCGGCCCGGCCGTCAGAGGTCGGGCTCGGTCGGGGACCAGTTCCTGCCGGTGTGGGAGTAGGCCGGCGCGTCGCGGATGCCCGCGGTGCGGAAGGGGCGGCCGTGGTCGTCGACGCGCAACCGGCCCTGGCGGTCGCCGCTGCTCCAGACCAGGTCGAGGTACCAGCTGACGTCCTGCGCGGCGGTGGCCGCGTCGATGTCGATGACCTGCGGGTCGGCCGCGGAGACGCGGTAGGGGAAGTTCGAGAGGGTGGGCCTGCCGGTGTCGTCCAGGCCCTGCACGGGGGTGGCCCGGGGGGCGGCGGAGTCGAGGTTCACCGTGAAGGCCGCCGGGGTGAGGCCGCCGCCGCAGCCGGAGCCGGGTGTGTAGGCGTTCCCCTTGGGGGCCGGGCGCGTGCTGACGACCTGGATGTACGCGGCGTGCAGGACCACCGGCGTGGTGCCGGTCCCCTGGGCGGTCAGCTGCAGGCGCAGGTGGCCGCCGGGGACGCCCTGCTGGGCGGCCGCCCAGCTGTCGATGTCCGCCGGGCTGTCCGGCGGCGCGGTCACCTGGCCCGGGGAACGGGGGGAGAGGAACCACTGGCCGCAGGGGCTTCCCCAGTTGTCGGTCAGAACGGTGACGTGGAAGGGCGCGGGAAGGTCGTCCTCGGGCGGTGTCGTGGCGGTGGGGACCGGCGCGGTGGGGACCGGAACCGCGGGGGCCGGCGGCGTTGTCACGACGGGGGTGCTGGGGGGCGTCACGGCCGGGGTGTCGGGGGCCGTGGGCGGGAGGGCGGCGGGTTGGCCGCGGCCGTGCAGGACGAACGCCGACACCGCGGCGACCAGGAGGACGGCGGTCACGGCGCCGAGCAGCGCCCTGACCCGGCGCCGGCGGTGCCCGGTCGGGAGGGCGGCCGGGGCGACGGGCGGGAGGACGGCCGCGGGGACGGGCGGCTGCGCCGGTTCCGCCGACGGCGTCGGCGTGGGCATGGGCGTCGGCGTCGGCGCGGGAGCCTGCGCCGGGGGAACCGGTGCGGCCGGCCGGGGCCTGGACGCCGCCGCGCCCGCCTCCCGGCGCCGTGCCGCGTCGGCCACGATCCAGCGGCGGTGCAGCAGGACGAGTTCCCCGTCGTCCGCCCCGCAGGCCCGGGCGAAGCGCTCCACCGGCGCGTACTCGGTGGGGACCGCCGCGCCGTTGCAGTAGCGGTGCAGGGTGGAGGTGCTGACGTGCAACCGGGTGGCGAGCACGCCGTAGCTGTGGCCGGAACGTTCCTTCAACGCCCGCAGCATCCCGGCGAACTCGTCGGTCTCCACGCCCACTCCGGCTCCCCCGCTCCCCGTCCTTCGGCCCGGCATCCCGCCGAACCCGCAGCTCACGGTACCGGCAGCCGGTCCGGGATCCCCAATCGCGGGGACCTTCGGGCAGATTCCCGGCCCACCCGGCCCGCCGGGCCCGCGACTTGACGGAACTTGCCAACCCGACGCATCACGCGCACCAACCGTTGACCGGAGCATGACGTCATGTGAGGGTTCGAGCACCCGAGCGCGGACGGCCCGCACGGCCGTCCCCACACACGGCCCTGCGGTGTGCCACCAGCTGTCCCTTCCGCGGTCGAGGACCCCCACACGCTAGGAGCCTCGATGAAACGCAGTGCCACCACAGGCCGGTTGCTGACCGCCGCGACCACCCTGACCGTGCTGGCCGGCACGATCGCCGCCACCGTGGGCCCGGCCACCGCCGCGCCCGCCGCCCCGGCGCCGCCGAGCGCGCTGGCCGCCGCCGTGAACGCCGCCGACCAGGCGGCCGCCGCCGGCCTGGACGCCCTGGCCAAGGGCCCGGACGAGACCTACGAGCGTCAGTCCGTCACGCCCTGGGTCGGCGGCCTCTACTCGGTCTCCTACGAGCGCACCTACAAGGGCCTGCCGGTGGTCGGCGGCGACGCGGTCGTCCTCGCCGACGCCCAGGGCAACGTCCGGGGCTCGCAGTCCGCCTCCAGCGGCCGGATCCAGGGCGCCACCACCGCCAGGATCAGCGCCCAGAAGGCCGAGAAGACCGCGCGCACCAAGCTCACCGCGGTCGACTCCGTCCAGTCCCGCCGCCTCGTCGTGCGCGTCAAGGACGGCGACAGCGGCCGGCTGGCCTGGGAGACGGTGCTCACCGGCCGCAACGGCGACGCCCCGAGCACCCTGCACGTCTTCGTCGACGCCACCACCGGTGAGGTCATCGACAGCTACGACGACGTACGGGCCGGCACCCTGAACAGCAAGTGGAACGGCCCGTCGGCGACCATCAACACCACCGGCTCCGGCAGCTCCTTCTCGCTGCGCGACCCGGGCCGCCCCGGTCTGAGCTGTGCCGACAACGCCACCGGCCAGGTCTTCACCAAG
>NZ_JBHYUU010000110.1:0-7760 GCF_042749955.1 Kitasatospora sp. NPDC059462
GGGCGGGTCCGTCGGCGCCTCGCCGGTGGCCGCGGGCCCGGGCCGGCCGTCGCCGGCGGACCCCGGTGCCGCGGGCGCGGCCGGCGGCGGGCCCAGTCCGGAGAGCCGGGCGATCCACAGGACGTCCGCGAGGTCGCCGGCCGTCACCGGCCCGCCGTCGCCCGGGGTGAGCAGGGCGCCGAGCGCCTCTCTCAGCGGATCCGCCGACGCGTCCTGCTCCGCCTGGCCCGGCGGCACCTCCGAGGACCGGTCCACCCGCCCGCTCAGCTCTCGTTGAGCGGGCGCAGCAGGACGTCGTGCAGGACGTCGTGGCCGCGCTCGCCGTCCACGAGGCCGCGTCCGGCCATCAGCAGGGCGTTGAGCAGCTGGTCGTTGGCCAGCTCCGCCCCCTCCTCCCGCTGGCGGCGGAGGAACTCGGCGATCAGCGCCCTGGTCGACCCGGCGGCCGCCGCCTCCTCGCCCAGGTGGGCGGCGACCATCGCGGCGAGCCGCTCCGCGCCCGGCGGCTGGATCTCCAGCCGCACGCAGCGCCGCAGCAGGGCGCTCGGGAACTCGCGTTCGCCGTTGCTGGTGAGCACGACCAGCGGGAACTGCGCGCAGCGCACGACCCCGCCGCGGACGACCGTCGTCCCGCCGTGGTCGGCGGTGCCGACGGTGTGCTCGCCGGGGCCGAGCCGCACCAGCTCCGGGATCTCGAACTCGCCCTCCTCGAAGACGTTCAGCAGGTCGTTGGGCAGGTCGAGGTCGCTCTTGTCGATCTCGTCGATCAGCAGCACCCGGGGCCTGCGCCAGGGCAGCAGCGCCGTGCCGAGCGGGCCGAGCCGCAGGAAGCCGCCGATGCCGGGCTCCCCGGATTCCCGGTCCACCCGGAGGTGCCGGGCGGGTCGCCGGTCCGCCGCCTCCCGCCGCAGCCCGGCCTCGTGCAGCCGGCCGATCGCGTCGTAGCTGTACAGCCCGTCGCGCAGGGCGGAGCGGCTGGTGACCGGCCAGCGCAGCACCGGGCCGAGGCCCAGCTCATGGGCGACGGCGTACGCGAGTGTCGACTTGCCGACACCGGGTTTGCCGGTGATCAGCAGCGGACGGCGCAGGTGCAGGGCGAGGTTGACCAGCTGCACCTCCCGTTCGTCGGCCCGGTGGGCGGCGGCCTGCCGGGCCCGGCCGAGCCGGCGGGCCGTCACGGCCCCGGACTCCTCCGGGGGCAGCTCCTGCACCGCCTCGCCCGGCTCGCCGAAGGCGCGCCAGGCCGGGGCCTCGGGGAGCCGGGCGATCCCGTCGTGGGGGACGCCGGTGCCCCGGTAGATCCACCAGTCCTCGGCCATGTCCGCTCCTGTCTCGCTGCGTGTGGTCCCCGGCCCGCGGGGTGTGCCGCTCATCCGGCCATCCCCGGGAACGGGCTGTCCTGGTCCGGGTCCACGCAGTCCGGGTCCTCCCAGAGCAGCGTGACGTCGTGCCGGGGGTCCCGGGTGCGGGCGCGGAGCTTCCGGCGGTACCGGTGGACGGTGTCGGGCAGGTCGGCCAGACGGGCCGGCCGGTGCTCGCGCAGCGCCTCGACGAGGACGTCCGCGTCACCGGCCACCCGCCGCCAGAGCAGCCCGGGCAGGCCGTCGAGGTACATGGCGTCGTCCACGGCGTACCGCACGTCGGCGTGGAGCTGGTCGTACGGCACGTCGAGGCCCAGGCAGGCGAGCGCGGGGCGCGCGGCGAGCCAGTCCGGCAGGTCGGCGACGCGCGCCGGGTCGAGCGGGGGCCAGCCGATCCGGTCGAGCGGGTCGGCCCGGCCGTCCCCGGCCACCAGGCCGCCGAGCTGATCCCACCGGGCGTGCCAGGCCTCGAAGTTGACGAACTTGTCGGTGTAGCGCTCCAGCGAGCGGACCACCACCGGATGGTGCTGGCCGATCGGGCGCCCGGTGGAGCCGGAGGACCACAGCTCGGCCGCGTGGCTCAGCATCGACCGGGGGAGCAGGAACTCGATCCGCACGGCCTTGCCGCGGATCTCCCGCTCCAGCGCCGGCCAGTGGACCAGCGCGGCGGCGCCGGCGGCGGCCAGTTCGCTCCGGGTGAGCGAGGCGATGACCGGGAGGCGGTCGGCGCGCTCGAACGGGCCTCCGGCGAGCGGCTGGCGGTAGTAGGACAGCCGCAGACGGTACCGGGTGTCGCCCGTGTGCTCCGGGGTCTCCTCGTCCAGCCGGATCTGGATGATCAGCCGCACCTGGGGCGCGGCCGCGGGTGCCGGGCCGCCGAAGGCGTCCACGAAGCGCCGCAGCGCGGGCAGTTCGGCGTGCCGGGTGACGCACGGGTCGGCGCCGAGTGCGCGCAGGAAGCCGGTGAGCGGGCCGAGGACGTCGGGGTCGCGCCGGTCGACGAGACGGCCCAGGAGTTCGGGCAGGCTCTCCTCGCCGGTGAGGTTCCGCAGTCCGGAGGTGTTCCCGGGGACATGGCGGTGGAGCCCGGGGAGCGCCGGGAGGCGGAACAACTCGGCCACCACTGACGGCAGTTCGCCGGTGTGCGGTTCGGGGTCGCGGGTCAGCAGCAGCGCGGTGAGGTCCAGCCAGGGCAGGGCGGCGTCGTCCGGGGCCAGGGCGCGCAGCGCGTCGCACAGGGACTCCAGCGCGGTCCGGGGATCGGCGCGGGCCGCGACGGCCTCGACCAGGTTGCGGACGTGGGTGCTCGGCCGGCCGTGCTCGGTGATGTCGGCGTCGATGCCGGGGGTCGCGGCGGATCGCCCCATGGCGGCGACGAGTTGTTGCCGGAAGTCGTGCCGGAGCATCCTGGGGCAGCCGAGGAGGACGTCGGTCAGCAGGAGGTCCGCCGCCCCGCTCCATGGTCTCGGGGGCGGCGTCGGCGCCGCTCCGCTCATCCGGTCTCCCGCTCGCCGACCGCCCGTCCGACCAGCCGGCGCAGGTCGTCGAGCGCCCCGTCCTCCGGGGCCAGCCCGGCCAGCGCGGTGACCAGGGCCCGCAGGGCGACCCGGCCGTCGCGGAAGCTCCGGCAGCCCGCCACGACGGCGTGCAGGTGCAGGCGGCGGTCGGGCAGTTCGTCCGCCTCGAAGCCGTAGGGCAGGCCGAGTTCCCGGCCCATCGCGTCCAGCAGCAGGAACCGGCCGTCGGAGCGCCGCAGCAGCCGGAAGGCCATCAGGGCGGCGACCAGTTCGTCGTCGCCCGGCGGCGGCGCGGGCGGGCCGGGCGCCGCGGGCCGCGCCGTCCCGAGCAGGGCGTCCAGGGCGGCGGCCGGGGTGAACCAGCCGCCGTGGTCCAGTTCGTAGGAGCGGCTGCCCTTGAGCACCCCGTGGACCAGCCCGTCCGCGCCGACGAGCATGCTGCCGCTGTGGCCGTCCCGCACGCCGTCGCCGCTCACCCGGACGAAGTCGCCCGCGGGGCCGACGACCCGCAGGGCGAGGGTGTCCGGCCGGGCGGTGCCCAGGTCCGGGGTGTGGGTGGAGAAGCCGAGCGCCGTCAGCCGGGTGCCCGTCGCGAGCTCCCCGGTGCCCAGCGGGGCCACCGGGTGGCCGCTCCAGCCGGGAACGGCCAGCAGCGCGAGGTCGGGGAACGGGTGGAACGGGCCGCCGGTGCCGGTCTCCGGGAACAGCCGGAGGGCCTGGGCGGCCACGGGGTGCACGTCCGGACCGTGCCGCAGGGTCACCGGGGCGGCCTCCCGCCGGGCTCCCACGAGGACGTGCGCGGCGGTGACGGCCAGGCCGGGGGCCACCAGGAACCCGCAGCCGGCGAAGTCACCGGCGACCTCGACCATGACCGCGCAGGACCGCAGGGGATCGGGGCCCGCACGGCCGGGCGCCGCCGTGGTGGTCACTCGGCGTCGGCCGCGCCCGGGAGCGGGGACGGCTGCTGCGCGGTCCGCCGGCGGCGTTCGGCGAGGTCCCAGGAGAGCCGGACGGTGAGCCCGGCCTCGCCGCCGGCCTCGGCGATGACCCCGAGCAACTGGCCGGACTTGACCGCCAGTTTGAGGCCGAACTCGACCTCGAAGGCGTCCGGCGAGCCCGCCGCGTCCTGGGCGATGCTCTCGGCCGCCCAGCGGCCCACCCCCTGGACGGTGGCCCGCACCTGGTCCAGCGTCAGGGCGACGGCCTCGCCCAGCTGTTCGGTCGCCCGGCGGGCCCCACCGCCGAGCCGGGCGTCGCCGAAGGGCTCCCGCTTGGCTGAACTTCCGTCCTGCTGCTGGAAGTTCACCTCACCGATCACCTCGGCGCGGACGGTCGTGCCGTCCCCGAGGTCGATCGTCACGGTTTCGGTCACGGGCCCCGCCCCTTTGGAAGATCTGGTTCCGACGGTCCCTCAGAATACCCGCCCCGGCAGGCCGGGGAGCCCGCTTCGGCCCCGGCGGGAAACTCCCCTGGCCCGGCCCCCGGCCGCAGGCGGCTTCAGGCGTCGGTGGGCAGCGGGCGGGACGGGGAGCGGGGCGGGGCGCTGCGGGGGTGGACGGGCAGCGGCAGGCCGAGGGAGGCGTCGGAGCCGGGCGGGAGGGCGAGTGCGGCGGCGGCCTCCGGCGGCAGGTCGTGCAGCCCGAGCAGGCCGGAGGAGAGCCGGGCGGTGGCCCGGTGCCAGTCGCCGATCCGCCGCATCAGGGTGTGGCCGGTCCCGGCGACGGTGTAGCCGCAGACCCGCGCCCCGGCCGCGCGGCCCCGGGCGGCGAAGGCGCGGGTGTCGGCGGGGGAGGTGATCCGGTCGAGGTCGCCGTGCAGCATCAGGACGTCACGCCCGGCCAGCTGCTCGCACGGGTCCTCGGCCGGGCACCACGGGGCGAGCGCGACGACGCCGGTGACCGTGGGGTGGCCGGCCGCCCGCAGCGCCGCCCGGCCGCCCATCGAGTGGCCGACCAGGACGGTCGGCACCGGGCCCAGCTCCTCGGCGAGGTCGTCGAGCGCGGCGACGGCGTCCCGGGCGGCGTCGGCCCGCTCGCCGTTCCAGCCCCGGTGCCGGTAGCGGACGCTGCCGACCGCGATGTCCGCGCCCGCGGTCTCCCGGCGCAGCGCGCGCACGAAGCCGGTCATCCGCAGACCGGCCAGGTTGAGCGGCCCGGGCCGGGAGAGGTTGTGCTCCTTTCCGCCGTGCAGGACCAGGACCGCGGCGCCCGGCCGCTGCGGCCGCCCGTGCCAGACCAGCGCCCGGTGACCGCCCCCGCCGTTGTCGCCCAAGGTCCGCCCCGTTCCCGCCCGTCGTCCGTGTTCCCGGACCGCCACTGTACGCGGCGGGGGCGCCCCGGCGGCAGCGGCGGGTTCACCCGCGGAGGCCAGTGCGGGCCGCCGGGGCGTGCGGGCGTCCGGGGACCCTGCTATCCACGAAGGGTGGGGGGTCCCCGCGCCGCTCCCGGCGCGGTGTCGCCGAGTGGAGGACTCCCGTGGCTCAGCAGCTCGCACTGTCCGTCGACTTCGGCTCCGGCTTCACCGAGGCCTGGTCGAAGGTCGCCAAGTTCATTCCGCAGTTCATCGCCTTCCTGGCGATCCTGGTCATCGGCTGGTTCGTGGCCAAGGCCATCGCCCGGATCCTCGACCGCGTGCTGCGCCGGGTCGGCTCCGAGAGGGTGGCCGAGCGGTCCGGGATCGCCCGGCACCTGGAGGGCTCGAAGTACGATCTGACCGGGATCGTCGCCAAGATCGTCTACTACGCGATCCTGCTGATGGCCCTCCAGCTGGCGTTCGGCGTCTTCGGCCCGAACCCGATCAGCGTGATGATCAACGGCATCGTCGCCTGGCTGCCGAAGGGCATCGTGGCGGTCGTCATCGTGGTCGTGGCGATGGCCATCGCGAACGCCGTGCGCGACATCGTGCGCAGCGCGCTGTCCGGCGCGGCGTACGGGCGGACGGTGGCCACCATCGCCTGGGCGTTCATCGTCCTGCTGGGCGTGGTGGCGGCGCTGGGGCAGGCCGGGATCGCCACCGCGATCACCGGACCGGTGCTGGTCGCGGTGCTGGCCTCGATCGCGGGCGTCCTGATCGTCGGCGTCGGCGGCGGTCTGATCATCCCGATGCGTCAGCGCTGGGAGCGCTGGCTGGCCAGTGCCGAGCAGGAGACCGCCAAGCTGCGCGGCAGTGCCTACCAGGCGGGACGCTCGGACGCGCTGACCAACCAGCCGGCCCGGCCGACCACCCCGGCCACCCCGCCGCCGGCCCCGGGCATCGACCCCGGCCGGCCCGGCGAGCAGCCGGGCTGAGCGGGCGGTCGGCCGCCCGCCGGGCTCAGGCCGCGAGCAGGCCGTCCTGCCGGACCAGCCAGCAGATCGCGGTCAGCCGGTGCACCGCGTAGTCGTACCCGACCGGCTCGCGCCAGCCGATCTCGGTGAGCGCGTCGAGGAAGCCCAGGGCGTAGTCCGACAGCTCCTCGCGGTCCAGGGGCCGGGGCAGCAGCTCCGGCCCCTGCGCGTACAGCAGCTCGCGCAGTTCGGCGGCGTGCTGGTCGACCGCTGCGGTGAAGCCGGGCTCGAAGGCGAACTCGGCGAGCCGGGGCGTGAAGGCGGCGACGATCCCGGGCAGCGGACAGCCGGCCGGGCGGTTGCGCGGGTCTGGGGAGTCGTCGGGGGAGCCCCGGTGCGACTCGTCGGGCGTGACGGGCATCCGTCCACGGTAGGCGAGCGCGGGAGCGGCTCCGGCCGCCCGGGGCGGTTCCGGACTGAGACCTTGGCCACGCCGCCGTCACCCCCGCCCGGCCGGCCGGCGGACCGGAGCGGAACCTTCGGTGCGGGTTCGGGGGATCCGCGGTGGGAGCGGGGCGGTCCGTACCAGAATGGCCGGTATGGATCTGCGTATCTTCACCGAACCCCAGCAGGGTGCGAGCTACGACACCCTCCTGCGGGTGGCCCGGACCACCGAGGAGCTCGGGGTCTTCAGCGCCTTCTTCCGCTCCGACCACTACCTCAGGATGGGCGACGTCAGCGGCCTGCCCGGCCCGACCGACGCCTGGATCACCCTGGCCGGCCTGGCCCGCGAGACCAGCACCATCCGCCTCGGCACCCTGATGAGCGCCGCCACCTTCCGGCTGCCCGGCGTGCTCGCCATCCAGGTCGCCCAGGTCGACGCGATGAGCGGCGGCCGGGTCGAGTTCGGCCTCGGCGCGGGCTGGTACGAGCAGGAGCACGCCGCCTACGGCATCCCCTTCCCGAAGGAGAAGTTCGGGCGGCTGGAGGAGCAGCTGGAGATCATCACCGGTCTCTGGAGCACCGCCGTGGGCGAGACCTTCGACTTCGAGGGCGAGTACTACCGGCTGAGCGAGTCGCCGGCGCTGCCCAAGCCGGCGCAGGCGAAGATCCCGGTGCTGGTCGGCGGCAAGGGCCCGACCCGCACCCCGGCGCTGGCCGCCCGCTTCGCCGACGAGTTCAACCTGCCGTTCGTCTCCGTCGACGAGACCGCCGCCCAGTTCGGCCGGGTCCGCGAGGCCGCCGAGAAGGCCGGCCGCCGGGCCGACGACCTGGTCTACTCCAACGCCCTGGTGGTCTGCGTCGGCCGGGACGACGCCGAGGTGGCCCGCCGGGCCGCGGTGATCGGCCGCGAGGTCGACGAGCTGAAGGCCAACGGCCTGGCCGGCACCCCGGACGAGGTGGTGGAGCGGATCGGCCGGTTCGCCGCCGTCGGCTCCCAGCGGATCTACCTCCAGGTCCTGGACCTGGAGGACCTCGACCACCTGGAGCTGATCGCCTCCCGGGTCGCCCCGCAGCTCGGCTGAGCGGTCCGCCCCCCGCTCCGCCGCGGCGGCCGGCCCCCGCCGCCGGCCGGCGCCGGCCCCGGGTACGCGCCCGCGGCGGGTGTGTTTGCA
>NZ_JBHYUU010000110.1:7770-28849 GCF_042749955.1 Kitasatospora sp. NPDC059462
CGGGGGCGCCCCCCCCCCACGTGGTGTTCCCCCCCCCGGGGGCCCCCCCCCGGCGGGGTGCGGCGCCCCCCCCCCCCCCCCCCCGCCGGGGCGCCCCCCGCGGCCGGGCCGTCGCGGTCCGCTGTAACGCTCCCGGGGCGGTTCTGTGACGCACCCGGGGCGTGGAGGGCTCGGCCCGGACCCGGTCTGACCACTAGTCTTTACTCTCTCTTGAAGGGGGAAGGCTCTTCGGGAGGCGGGTCCGGGAGAGCCCGGGGCTGCGGGGAGGCAGGGGGTTTCGATGGCGGACGTGCAGGTCTCCAGGACGGTCCTCGACCGGACGGTGCCGGCGCCCCGGGCCGGCTGCCCGGACGTCGCGGCGGCGCCGGCCGGCGCCGCGCTGCGCCCGCGCGGGCTGCAGGACCTTCGCCGGGCCGGGCGGGGCCGGGCCCGCCCGGCCGCGCTGCACTACCCGGCGGACGACCTGCTGGTGGTCTCCGGACTGCCGGGCAGCGGGAAGAGCACCCTGATGCGCCGCTGCGTGAGCGCCCCGTTGGTCGACTCGCAGCTGGTCCGCGAGGAGTACGCGGCCCGGCTGCCGGCCTGGCTGCCCTACGTGGTGTACCGCCCACTGGTGCGGATCGCGCACTACCGGCGGCTGCGGCGCGCCGTGCTGGCCGGCGGCCCGCTCGCCGTGCACGACTGCGGGGCGGTGCCGTACGTGCGCCAGTGGCTGGTGCGGATGGCCGAGCGGCAGGGGCGCCGGGTGCACCTGGTCCTGCTGGACGCCAGCGCCGAGGAGGCCCGCGACGGCCAGCGCGCCCGCGGCCAGGCCGTCTCCGCGTACGCCTTCGCCCGGCACCGGGAGGCGGCCCGGCGGCTGCGCCGGCGGCTGGCGGGGACGGGGAGCCCGCCAGCCGGATGTGCGTCGGCCGTGGTACTCGACCGGGCCGGTGCGCGTGCCCTGCGGGAGATCGTCTTCCTGGCGTCGTAGTCTCGGCGAGGCGGTTCGGGCGCCCGGTTCATCCCGTTCGTCCTGTTCCGCCGGCCGCCGCACCGCTGCGCGGGGCAGACGGGGTGTCACGTTTCGGACAGGCCGGGGCCGGTCCTGTGCGCAGGTGCGCGACGGGACATGCTCCATGTGCGGCGAGGTCGGACCACTCGGACTTCCGGGTTATGTCCGATTTGTCGTCAGGAGTTCCAGGCCGGAACACGTCTGACGCGTACACGCGACCCTGCGTAGCCTGTGGCACGGCGGCCCCCCTCAACCGCCGTCCCCCACCACACTCCAGGAGCGCAGATGCGTCGTTCCGCCCGTGTCCCCTCGCGTGCCGCCCACAAGTTCCTCGGCGCCGCGGCCGTCGTCGCCGCCCTCGGCCTCACCCAGTTCGCGGCTCCCACCGCGACGACCGCCGCCGGTGCGCCCGCCCAGGCCCCGTCCGCCGCCGCCTGCACCGGCGACACCTCCCAGGACGCCACGGCCCGCAAGCCCGCCGGCAGCCCCGGTGCCCAGGAGCCCAACGCCGTCACCCAGACCCAGGCCCAGGCCATGGACGCGGACCTGCAGTCCCGGCTCAGCCAGCTGGCGCACTCCCCGCAGGGCGGCAACACCTTGGTGGCCCCCGGCACGCTGGCCGCCACGACGACCATCCCGGTGTACGTGCACGTCGTGCACTCCGGTACCACCGGCAAGCTGTCGGCCACGACCATCGCCCGTCAGATCGACGTCCTCAACGCCGCCTACAGCGGCCAGGGCACGGGCAACACCGCGAGCCAGTTCCGCTTCCAGCTGGTCGCCACCGACTACACCGACAACGCCACCTGGTACAACGGCGTGACCCCGGGCTCCAGCGCCGAGAAGGCGATGAAGACCGCGCTGCGCAAGGGCGGCGCCAGTGCCCTCAACCTCTACAGCGCCAAGCTCGGGCAGTCGCTGCTCGGCTGGGCGACCTTCCCGAGCTCCTACCGGTCCAACCCGACCGACGACGGCGTGGTGATCCTCGACTCCTCGTTCCCCGGCGGCTCGGCCACCAACTACAACGAGGGCGACACCGCCACCCACGAGGTCGGCCACTGGCTCGGGCTCTACCACACCTTCCAGGGCGGCTGCAGCGGCCAGGGCGACTACGTCGCCGACACCCCGGCCGAGGCGAGCGCCGCCTACCAGTGCCCGGCGGGCCGGGACACCTGCACGTCCCCCGGTGTCGACCCGATCCACAACTTCATGGACTACACCTACGACTCCTGCATGACCCAGTTCACCCCCGGCCAGGTCGCCCGGATGTCCAACTCCTGGGCCGCATACCGCGCCTGACGGACCACCGGGCGGCGATCCGGAATCCGGCGGAACCCGGCGGGTGCGCGGCGAGGACGCCGTGCACCCGCCGCACCCGTTTCGGAGGTGTGCGAACCGATCGGCGCGGCAATTGGCGGACAAATGTCCCTGTTGATCTATGTTTGGAGGGCAAGGGAGCACGTCGAGCAAGGAGCAGCGGCATGGCCAACAGCGCGAACCCCAGGATCGTCGTCGGTGTGGACGGCTCGCCCGCCTCGGAACGGGCGCTGCGCTGGGCGGTCGACTACGCCCGGGTGACCGGCGGCACCGTCCACACCGTCGCGGCCTGGGAGTACCCGGCGTTCTACGGATGGGCCGGGGCGAGCGTGCCCGCCCCCGAGTTCAACCCCGAGGAACTGGCCGGCAAGACCCTCTCCGACACCGTCGCCAAGACCGTCGGCGCCCGGCCCGACGTGCGGATCACCGAGTCGGTGGTCCCCGGCAACGCCGCCCAGGCGCTGCTGGAGGCGGCCCGGGGCGCCGCGCTGGTCGTGGTCGGCAGCCGCGGCCTCGGCGGATTCACCGGCGCCCTGCTCGGCTCGGTCAGCCGCCACCTCACCGAGCACGCCCCCTGCCCGGTGGTCGTGGTCCGCCACGGCGCGGGCGGCGAGGAGGCCGCCGAGTAACGCGCACCTGCGACGGGCCGCCGCGCGGGGGGAGGATGGAGGCATGCCAGAAGGTGACTCCGTCTACCGCGCGGCGGCCCGCCTGCACGCCGCGCTCGCCGGGCAGGTGCTGACCACCGGCGAGCTGCGGGTGCCCGCCCACGCCACCGCCGACCTCGCCGGGCGGCGGGTGCTGGAGGTCGTCCCGCGCGGCAAGCACCTGCTCGCCCGCCTGGAGGGCGGCCTCACCCTGCACACCCATCTGCGGATGGACGGCCGCTGGGTCGTCTTCCGCCCCGGCGAGCGGTGGACCGGCGCGCCGCTGCACCAGATCCGCGCCGTCCTCGGTACCGAGCGGGGCACCGCCGTCGGCTACCGGCTGCCCGTGGTCGAACTGCTGCGCACCACCGACGAGCAGCGCGCCGTCGGCCACCTCGGGCCGGACCTGCTCGGGCCCGACTGGGACCCGGCCGAGGCGGTCCGCCGGCTGCTCGCCCACCCCGGGAGGCCGGTCGTCGAGGCCCTCCTCGACCAGCGCAACCTGGCCGGCATCGGCAACGTGTACGCCAACGAGCTCTGCTACCTGGCCGGTGTCACCCCGTGGACGCCGGTCGGCGAACTGACGAGCGCCGACCGGCTGGTGGCCCGCGCCCACCAGGTGCTGGACGCCAACCGGCTGCGCTCCGGCCACGTCACCACCGGTGACACCCGGCGCGGCCACCAGCAGTGGGTCTACGGCCGGGCCGGCCGGCCCTGTGCGCGCTGCGGCGCCACGGTGCTGACCGCGGACCACGGCACGGCGCCGCGGGAGCGGCCCGCCTACTGGTGCCCGTCCTGCCAGCGCGGCCCCGCCCCGGTGGTCCGGCCCGGTCCGCCCGGACGGCGCGGGCGCTGAGGGCCGGCCGGCGCCCCGGTCAGGAGGGTTCGACCAGGGCCGGACGGCGCGGGTCGTCCAGCCGGACGGTGAGGTCGGCCACCTCGGCCGGCCCGGTCTCGGCGTCGTAGCGGGCGAAGGCGGGCAGCGTCCACTGCTCCTGCGGCGCGGTCCGCCGGGCCAGCGCCGCGGGGGAGAGCGCCAGGTGGACCGTCAGCTCCAGCGGCAGCCACCGGCCCAGCAGCAGCGCGCCGTCCAGCAGCAGCACCCCGCCGGGCGCCAGCTCGGTGTACGCCGCGCGGGTGGCGCGGTCGGCCACCGGGTCCCACAGCGACGGCAGCACCCGGCCGGAGCCGCCCGGCTCCAGCGGGTCCAGCACCTCGCGCAGCAGGGCGCCGTCGTCCAGCCAGAGGTCGTGGAAGGCGTCCGCGTCGTGCCGGCCGTACTCCAGCCGGACCGAGGCAGGGCGCAGGAAACCCGCCGCCGAGACCCGCAGTGCCGGCAGTCCGCGCAGCCGCAACGGCTCGACCAGGGCGTCCGCGAGCACCTCCGGCCGGGCGGCCGCGGCGCCGTCCACGGCCACCCGCAGCCACCGGTCCCCGGCTCCGGGCAGCGCGGTGATCCGCTCGGCGAGCAGTTCGACGAGGCGGTCGGGCGAGATCGGGCGGATCGACACGGCATCATCCTGCGGTCGGGGGCGGCGGAGGGGGCGGCGGCCGGGGCGGCGGAGGGGTCCGGGGCGGCGCGGGGTCCGGGGGCGCAGGCGCGGACCGGGGCGGCCGGCGCTCGTCGTCGAACGCCCCCGGGATTCACGGCACGGGCAGCGCGCCCAGACAGTAGAGGGTGCTGTCGTGGCCCGCGAACAGCCGGGTGCCGTCGCTGGCGACCGACCAGACGTCGACCCCGGGACCGGAGTCGGTGAAGGTCGTGAACGCCCGCCCGGACTCCGTCGCGACGAAGTGCACGCCCGCGTCGGCCGGGCCCGGCACCACCAGGGTCGTGCTGGTCAGCAGCGGGCGGCAGCGACGGTCCAGCCGGAACGGCAGCCGCAGCCGCCAGACCTCCTCGCCGCTGTCCGCCGCGTGGGCGGTGACCAGCCCGTTGTCGCGCAGCACGTACAGCCGGAAGTCGTCGCTCACCGGCGGCAGGGCCCGCCACTCCTCGCCGGCCGGGGGGAGCACCGACCAGCGCGGCCTGCCGTCCTCCAGCCGCAGCGCCCGCACGCCCCCCGAGCCGGCCGGGAGGTAGACGTGCCGCTGGTCGACACCGGACCAGGTGGTCCCGGTGTTCTCCGCGGACCAGAGCGGGCGGCCGGTGGCGCCGTCCAGCAGCGAGACACCGGCCGAGGGGTCGGCGTCCACGGCGAGCAGCCGGCCGGCGCCGGTGTCGAGCATGGCGACCGAGGTCTCGCCGCGGTCGGCGGCCGGGCGGGACCAGGCCAGGGCGCTGCCGGCGGCGTCCAGCGCGAACAGGCTGCGGCGCAGGGTGCCCCTGGGGGCGACCGAGCCGTACACCAGCCGGCCGTCGCAGCCGAACAGGGTGATCAGGTCGCCCAGCTCCGGGGGCAGCGGCAGGCTCCAGCCGGCGGTGGGGCCCACCAGCGTCCGGGCGTCGACGTGGCCCGGCGAGGCGGTGAACAGCCGGCCCGCGCCGACGACCAGCGGGGAGTCGTCCGGGAACCCCTTCGGCGGGCCCTCCTCGACGGTCGCGGTGACGGCCCCGGTCGCCGGGTCGAGCAGCCGCACCCCGCTGCGGGAGACGTAGACGGGGGCGAACAGCCGGCCGTTCAGCCGGCCCGGCGTCATCGGCTCGGGACCGCGGTAGACCCACGCCGGCTCCGGCCCGCTGACCCGGGTGGGCAGCGGCTGCGGCTTCGGCGGCGCGGGCTGCGACCCGCCGAGGGAGCGCGACACCCCCCAGACGGCGGCAGCCGCCGCCAGCACCCCGGCCCCGGTCAGCAGCCGCCGCCGGGTGGGCCACGGCCCGCCGCCGTCCGCACCCCCGGTCAGCACGTCACCGGGCGCGCCGGCGGCCCGGTCCCCGTCGTCCCCGTCCCACTGCCAGGACGCCTCACCCGCCGGACCCTCGGACGGTGTGGTCCCCATACGTCGTCACTCGTCTCCCCCGGGGCAGCCGTTCTGCGCTGCGCTGTCCAGGGAGAATACCCAAGTCAGCGCCCCGTTCCCGCGCCGTCGCCCGGTGCCCCCGGCCGGCCGGGGGCACCGGGGAGGCCGTGGTCGGCGAGGTCGGCGAGGACGTCGGCGTGGCAGGGCAGGGGCGCGCACCAGCACCCGAGCCGGTGGCCGCGCAGGGCGGGGACGAGGGCGAGCAGCTCGGGGTGGCCGAGCAGGTGGTCGCGGTACCTGACCAGCATCTCCTCGCGCGGGAGGTCCGGGCCGGGGCGGTAGGGGCAGTGCAGCGGGGAGGCGTCGAGGTGCCAGCCGCCGCGGTGCATCGTCCGGCCGACGTAGACCACGTCGGCGAACGCGGGGTCGTCGCGGTGGCCCTTGAGGTTGACCACGGTGGTCGGGCCGGGGCCGGAGGAGCGGGGCGTCATGGGGTCGATGGTCGCGCGGTGGGGGCCGACGGGCACCCCGGGGCGGGCCGGGGCTCGTCTTGACAGCCCCCGGGGCCCGGCGTAGCAAGGGAGGATGCGCGAGGGTGTGCCCGCGGACCCGCCCGGTCCGCGACCGAGCGGCGGCGGTGCCCGGGCGGTGCGACCCGGCCCGCACCGCCCGCACGAGCACGCCGCGCCGTCCCCGGAGGAGCAGCTGGTCCGCGACCGGGACACCCTGGTGACCTCCGCCGTGCGCACGGTGCTCGGCGGCACGGACGCCCACGGCGCCACCCTCCACCTGCGCTCCCGCGACCGCCGCTCACTGGTGCTGTGCGCCGTCGCGGGCGTGCCGCTGTCGGTCCTCGGCCCGTTCCGGCGGATCGCCGCCGCCGGGCCGCTGCCGGTCGCGGTCGGCTACCGCACCGGCCGCACGGTGCTGCTCGCCGACACCGAGGACACCATGCGGCGCTTCCCGCAGTTCGCCCTCGGCCTGCCGTACGACTTCGCCTCCGCCTGGGTCCCGGTCCGGGCGGGCGAGGAGACCTACGGGGTGCTGGGCGTGCTGTGGCCGGCCTCGGGCGACGGCGTGCCCGAGGGCGCGCGCCGCCACCTGCGCGCGGTGGCCGACCGGCTGGCCGCCGGCCTGGCCGGGCTGGCGGCGGACGGCCACCCGGTGGAGCCCAACGGCGAGACCACGGTCGTGGAGCTCACCCCGCCGTCCGCGCCGACCACCCGGGTGGGCCTGTTCGACTGGGACGTGCTGGCCGGCGTGGTCACCGCCGACGACCAGTTCTGCGAGATCTTCGGTCTCGCCCCCGGCGACTTCGACGGCCGCGCCGACACCCTCTCCGCCCGGATCGCCCCCGGCGACCTGCCCGAGTTCCGGGCCGCGGTGCGCACCGCCCTCGACGGCGACCGGGTGCTCGCCGCCCGGCTGCGGGTGCTGGACCGCGACGGCCACCCCTATCCCGTGGAACTCTGGGCCCGGGTGCCGCACGACCGCCCGGACACCTGGGGCCGACTGGTCGGCGCCGTCCTCGACACCCGGACCGGCACCGCTGCGGCCGCCGCCGTGGAGCGGCTGCGCGACGGCGTCTTCTCGCTCGACCCGGACGGCCGGATCACCTACGCCAACCACAGCGTCGAGCTGCTGCTCCGGGCCTGCCGCGAGGACCTGCTCGGCCACCACCCCTGGCAGGTGCTGCCCTGGCTCTCCGACCCGGTGTACGAGAACCGCTACCGGGCCGCGCTGCTCTCCCAGCAGCCCACCGCCTTCCTCGCCCTGCGCCCGCCGGACAGCTGGCTGGCGTTCTCCCTCTACCCCGACGCGCACGGCGTCACCGGCCGGGTGGTCGCCGCCGAAGCGCCGCCGGACGCCGCCGCCCCGCCCGCCGAACCCGCCCCGCCCGGCGCCTGGACCGGCCTCGGCGCGATGTACCACCTGCTCCAGCTGGCCAGCGCGCTGAGCGAGGCGGTCACCGCCAGCGAGGTGTTCCGGGCGGTGGCCGACGAGATCCTCCCGGCGCTCGGCGGGCAGGAGCTCGCCATCTACGCGGTGCGGGACCAACGGCTGCACCTGGTCTCGGAGAGCGGCTACCCCGACGGCTTCCTGGACCGCTTCGAGGGCATCCCGGCCGGTGCCCGGGTGCCCGGGGCGGAGACGATCAGCAGCGGCACCCCGATCTTCTTCGAATCCGTCGACGAACTGGCCGCCGCCTATCCCGGACTCACCCTGGACGACATGGGGGCGTGGGCGTTCCTGCCGCTGATCGCCTCCGGCCACCCGGTCGGCAGCTGCATCCTGGGCTTCGACCGGCCCCGGGTCTTCACCCTGGAGGAACGCGCCCTGCTCACCGCGCTGGCCGGCTTCATCGCCCAGGCGCTGGAGCGGGCCCGGCTGTACGACGCCGAGTTCACCCTGGCCCGCGGCCTCCAGCAGGCGCTGCTCCCGCACCGCCTGCCGCAGGTGGAGCAGGTCCGGATCGCGGCCCGCTACCTGCCGGGCACCCAGGGCATGGAGATCGGCGGCGACTGGTACGACGCCATCGTCACCGGCAGCGACCTCTGCCTGGTCATCGGCGACGTCGAGGGCCACAGCGTCGGCGCGGCCGCCACCATGGGCCAGCTGCGCAGCGCGGTGCGCGCCTTCGCCACCGGCGGCCACCCGCCGGACGAGGTGCTGGCCCGCACCAACCAGCTGCTGCTCGACCTCGACCCCGGGCTGCTGGCCAGCTGCTGCCTGGTGCGGCTCACCCCCGGGGCGGGCACCGCCCTGGTCGTCCGGGCCGGCCACGTGCCGCCGGTGCTGCGCCACCCGGACGGGCGGGCGGAGGCGCTGGAGGTGCCCGGCGGGCCGCTGCTCGGCGTGGACGCGGCGGCCTCGTACCCGGTCAGCCCGCTGACGCTGGAGCCCGGCTCGGTGCTCGCGCTGTACACGGACGGGCTGGTCGAGGACCCGTCGGAGGCGATCGACGAGGGGGTGGAGCGGCTGTGCGCCGCGCTGGCGGGCCCGGCCGCCGGCTGGTCGGCGGCGGACGGGCCGGACGGGCTGGCCGAGCGGGTGCTGCACGAGCTGGGCTCGACGCACCGGGTGGACGACATCGCGTTGATGCTCACCGCCTACCGGTGAGCGCCCGCCGGTGACCGCGGGCGCGGGACCCCCGCGGGCCGCCGCGCAGCGACTTTCGTCGGACCCGGTCGCGACGAACGGCGGCGGTGGCCGCCGCCGCCGCTTCGTTAGCCTCGACGCGTGGACGTCATAGCAAGAGCCTGGTCGAAGGCGGTACGGACGGCGCTGCCCGGGCCCTGGCGGTCCGGCACCGTGGTCCGCGAGGCGGCGGGCGCGCTGCTGCTCGGCGGGCTCGCCGCGCTGATCGAGGTGGCCAGCCGCTCCGGCCTGGCGCCGGAGATGGGCGCGGCGGTCGCCGTCCTCTTCCTGCTGCGCCGGGGGCTGCCCGCGTCGGTGCTGGTGCTGACCGCGGCGGCCAGCGGGTTCGGCGGCGGGCCGCTGCCGCTGATGGTCTGTGCCGGCTGGTCGGCCGGGGCCCGGGTGCGCCGGGTGGGGGTGCTGGTCGGTTCCTTCGCCGTCGGCTGGCTGCTGATGACGGTGCTGGGCGTGACCAAGGACGCCGGTGAGCTGCCGGTCAAGGCCATCATCGGGTTCTCGCTGGGCGGCTACCTGCTGTTCGCGGTGCTGCCCGCGCTCTGGGGCCGCTACCGGGCGCAGCGCCGGGAGCTGCTGGACGCGCTGCGCGAGCGCAACGCGCAGCTGCTGCGCGAGCGCACGATGGTCGCGCACCAGGCGCGGCTGCGCGAGCGGCACCGGATCGCCCAGGACATGCACGACAGCCTGGGCCACCAGCTGGCCCTGATCTCGGTGCACACCGGGGCGCTGGAGGTGGACCGGACCCTCACCGACCGGCAGCGGGAGGCGGTCGGGGTGCTGCGGCTGGCGGCGGTCGCGGCGATGCGCGAACTGCGCGAGGTGGTGGGGGTGCTGCACGACGAGTCGACGGCGGCGCCGTCCGCGCCGGGCGCCGTGCCGGCGGGGGCCGGTTCGCCGGCGGCCGCGGCCGGCGCCGGGGGTGCCGGGACGGGCGGGGTGGACGGGATCGAGGGGCTGGTCGCCTCCTCCCGGGCGGCGGGCACGGTGGTCGAGCTGGTCCGGGACGGCGAGCGCCGTGCGCTGACCGCGTCCGCCGGTCACGCGGCGTACCGGGTCGTCCAGGAGGCGCTCACCAACGCGCACAAGCACGCCCCCGGCGCGCCGATCACGGTCGCCCTGCGCTACGAGCCGGACGCGCTGGTGGTGGAGGTGGTGAACCCGGCGGCGCCCGAGCCGGTGGGGGTGCGCCCCGGCGGCGCGGGGCCGGCGGTCAGCGGCGGCCAGGGCCTGACCGGTCTGCGCGAGCGGGCCCGGCTGGTCGGCGGCATGGTGCACGCCGGTGCGACGGCGGGGGCCGGGTTCCGGCTGGCGGCCGTGCTGCCCTACGAGGGCGCGGAGGGTCCGGCCGGCCCCGGGAGCGCGGAGGCGGACACCGGCGCGGACGGCGCGTGGAGCGCGGAGGGGGCGCCCGCCTGGGCGCTCGACGGCGTGCCGCCGGCCGGGGCCGCTCCGGCGAAGCGGCGCAGCCCGGCGATCGGCTGCGCGGTGGGCGGCGTCGCGGTGCTGCTGGTCGTCCTGGGACTGATCGTCTGGGGCGTCGTCGGGTTCGTCCGCTCCGCCCAGGACTCCACGGTGGAGCGGTCGGTCTACGAGCAGATCGAGGTCGGCACCCCGGAGGAGGAGGTGAAGCGGCGGCTGCCGCCCGGCAGCTCCTTCTTCACCGACAACCTGCGGGGCACCGGCCCGACCCCGCCGGAGGGGTCGGTCTGCCACTACTTCCTCTCCGACGGCACGGGGGACAGCTGGGACGAGGAGAGCGCCGTCCGGTTCTGCTTCAAGGACGGCGTGCTGGCCGACAAGCAGCACTACCGGGTGAAGCAGTGACCGGGGCGGGTGTGAGGATGGTCCCCGGCGCCGCCGGCCGCTCCGGTGGCGCGCCGTCAGGACCAGTGCAAGGGGATGACCAGCCGTGATCCGAGTCCTCGTCGCCGACGACGAGCCGCTCATCCGGGCCGGGATCAGGATGATCCTGTCCTCCGCCGACGACATCGACGTGGTGGCGGAGGCCGCCGACGGCCGGCAGGCGCTGGACCTGGCCAGGGCGCACCGGGCGGACGTCGTCCTGCTGGACATCCAGATGCCGGTGATGGACGGACTGACGGCGCTCGCCGAGCTGCCGAGGGCCGCCCCCGGCGCGCGGGCGCTGATCCTCACCACCTTCGGAGAGCGCGAGAACGTGTTGCGCGCCGTGAGCGACGGGGGCGCGGGCTTCCTGCTGAAGGACACCGCGCCGGCCGAGCTGATCCAGGCCGTCCGGGCGGCGGCCACCGGGCACGCCTTCCTGTCGCCGGCCGCGACCCGGCACATCGTGGACTCGCTGGCGGGCGGGCAGGCCGGGCCGGCCGCGGCCCGCGGGGCGCGGGCCCGGCAGCGGCTGGAGGTGCTGACCGAACGGGAGCTGGAGGTCCTGGCGCTGCTCGGGGAGGGTCTGTCCAACGCGGACGCCGGGGCCCGGATCCACATGAGCGAGGCGACGGTGAAGACCTACGTCAGCCGGATCCTGGCCAAGCTGGAGTGCGACAACCGGGTGCAGGCGGCGCTGCTGGCCCGGGACGCGGGGCTGGACGGCGCCGGCTGAGACGGTCCGGGGCCCCGTTCGGTCCGTACCCGGACGGGTCGTGTGCCATGCGCTGAGCGATTTCCTGCTCACGCTGCGTAGTGGAGGTGGTGAACACCACATCGACGGCGGGTGGAATCGGGAACTCCGATCGGCGTGGTGACGGCGCGTCAGGTGGCCGTAGCGATTTGTCGACGACGGGGCCGGCATGACGGCCGGTCGGGTGTGAGTGACGGCACGGAAATCGACCGTTTGGGCCGGGAAATACGGTCAAAGCCGGTCGTTTCCCGGTCGATTACATGATCAATACCGCCGGTAACAGTCAACTGACCTGCGGCGTCCAAGAATTGCTTGATGCGGCCCGGCGGCCGCCCTTAGCTTCATTGGCGGTGCAACGAGCACCACCCGGGTTCACCCCCGACGCACGGCCCGCCGACTGACCACCGGCGCGAGGGCGGTGCCCGTCGACGCGACCGGCTCGAACAGGCCGTCGGCGAGCGGAGGGTGGCCGGGGCGGCGCGGCACGTCGGACACGTGCCCGGCCGCCCATCGAGTGAGGGAGCGACAACCGGCCCCGGCAGGGGCCTGGTTCCGCACGCCTGCCCGGGGCTTGTCGAGAGGACTTCCATGAATCCCCGTCACGAGACCGCCGCTTCCACCACCGTCGACAGCTCCACCTCCGGCACCAACGGCACCGCCAGGCGCAACCGGGTCCGGCTGGCTGTCGCGGCGGGCGCCGCCGTGGCGGCGCTGCCGGTGGCCGGCCTCGTCACGGCCACCTCGGCCTCGGCCGCCCCCACCTCCTCCTGGGACGCCGTCGCCCGGTGCGAGAGCGGCGGCAACTGGAGCATCAGCACCGGCAACGGCTTCTATGGCGGACTCCAGTTCACCCCGTCCACCTGGCGGGCGTACGGCGGCACCGCGTACGCCCCGCAGGCCCACCAGGCGAGCCGCGAGCAGCAGATCTCGGTCGCCGAGAAGGTCCTGGCCAAGCAGGGGCCGGGCGCCTGGCCGGTCTGCTCGGCCAAGGCCGGCCTCAACCGGGGCGGCGCGCCCGCCGTCACCGACGCCCCCGCCCCGGCGCCCCAGGCGCAGCAGCCGGCCAAGGCCGCCCCGGCCCAGAAGCCGACGGCCCGCAAGGCGCCGGCCCAGGCGCCGTCCCAGGGCTCCTCGCAGGGTGCCGCCAAGCCCGCCAAGCCCGCCGCGCCCGCCGCGCCGTCCGCGCCCGCCACGGGCGGGAGCTACACCGTCCGCAGCGGTGACACGCTGAGCAGCATCGCGGCCAAGTTCGGCCTCGGCCCGGCCGGGCTGCACGCCAAGAACCTCAAGGTGATCGGTACCAACCCGAACCTGATCTTCCCGGGCCAGACCCTGTCCTTCTGACGCCGTCCGGAGCGCCCCTCCGGCCGGCCCGCACTCCCCGGCACCCCCTGCCCGGGGTCCCGCACGGCCGCCCCCCCCCCCCCGGGCGGCCGTGCGGCGTGTCGCGGGAGGGCCGGAGCCGCCGGAGTCGTGCCGGACCGGGGGTAGTTGAACGTTGAACGCGACGTCCGAATACCGCCGGAAGCGCAGGTCCCGCGGGTCGAGGATCGACTCATGTCCGCGAACGACCTGAGGAGTTCTGACGATATGACCACGACCACGACCACGACCACGCTCGCGAAGCTCGACGGCAAGGTGGCCCTGGTGACCGGCGGCAGCCGGGGCATCGGAGAGGCCGTGGCGCTGCGGCTCGCCGAGGAGGGCGCCGATGTGGCGGTGACCTACCTGGGCAGCGCCGAACGGGCCGAGGCGGTGGCGGCCAGGATCACCGCGACGGGCCGGCGCGGCTGGGCGGTCCGGGCCGACAGCGCGGACCCGCAGGAGGTGCGCGCGGCCGTCGAGGCCGTCGCCGAGCGGTTCGGGCGGCTCGACATCCTGGTCAACAACGCCGGGGCGGGCTTCATCGGGCCGATCGAGGAGACCGGCCCGGCGGACGTCGACCGGGTGCTGGAGGTCAACGTCCGGGCGCCGTACCTGTACGCCCAGGCCGCCGTGCCCCGGCTGACCGAAGGCGGCCGGATCGTGACCATCGGCAGCTGCATGGCCCAGCGGGCCGCGTTCCCCGGCGGCAGCCTCTACGCCACCAGCAAGGCCGCGATGACCGGCCTCACCAAGGCGCTGGCCCGCGAGCTGGGCCCGCGCGGGATCACCGTCAACCTGATCCACCCCGGCCCGATCGACACCGACATGAATCCGGCGGACGGCCCGTCGGCCGCGTTCCAGGCCGGCTTCACCGCGCTCGGCGGCTACGGACGTCCGGCCGACATCGCCGCGACCGTCGCCCACCTGGCGGGCGAGGAGGGCCGGTACATCACCGGCGCCGAGATCGCCGTGGACGGCGGCTTCGCCGTCTGACCCGCCGCACCGGCGGCCGGCCCGGGGTGTTGCTCCGGGCCGGCTGTCGGTGCCTCCGTCTACGATCGGCCGGTCAGACCCTGTGGGCGGGCGCGTGCCGACGGCGCGCCCCGGCGCACGGGTCCCGAGCGCGGGCCGGTGCGGCCCCGACGACGGAGAGGTGGGCCATGACCGGACCGCAGGACCCGATCGAACTGCTCGCCCGTGCCCTCGCCCAGACGGCCGGTCTGGTCGACGGCGTCGGCGCCGAACTGGCCGGCCACCCGACGGCCTGCCGGTCCTGGGACGTCGGCCGGCTGATCAGCCATCTGCTGCACGACCTGCGGCAGTTCACCGTCCGGGCGGAGGGCGGAACGCCCGACTGGGCGGAGCCCTTCGAGCGGGTCGAGGACGACTGGCTGCACCGTTTCGAGGCCGGCGCCGAACGGCTGGTCGCCGCCTGGCGCGAGGCCGGGGACCTCGACGGCGCCATCGAGCTCCCCGACGGCCGCGCGTTGCCGGCCCGCTTCCCGGTGGACCAGCAGACCGCCGAGTTCGCCGTGCACGCCTGGGACCTCGCCCGGGCCACCGGCCAGTCGACGGCCGGGCTGGACCACGAGGTGGCCGAGGCCTCGCTCGCCTGGGGCCGCGGCGCGCTGCGGCCCGAGTACCGGGGGAGCGAGGAGGACGGGCACGCCTTCGGCCCGGAGGTCGCGGCCGCCGGGGACGCGCCGGTGTACGACCGGCTCGCCGCCTTCTTCGGCCGCGACCCGGGGGCCGCCGGGTAGGGCGGCTCAGCCGCGGCTCCAGACGAAGGAGATCTCCGGGTAGCGCGGGGAGGGCGCGTTCAGCAGCGGCGACGGGCGCCCGCGCAGGAAGCGGTCGAAGTGCGCGCGCACATAGGCGCGGGCGAGCGCGGTGGAACGGGCCGGGGTGATGGTGCCGAACAGCGCGGCGTAGAGCTCCGGCGACATGCGGTCGGCGGCGTGGCCCGGCCCGGCCGAGTACGGCCGGTCGGTGAAGCTGAGGTGACCGGAGTCGCGCTGGCGCAACTGCCGCCCCCAGCCCTGCTGGTGGGAGCGCCAGCGCTTCCAGGTGTAGTGGTCGGCCAGCGAGGTGATCAGCAGGAACGGCCGGTCCAGCCCCTCGTCCGCCACCGGCGAGCCGAAGAAACCGCCGTCCATGTCGAGCCCGGCCGCGAACCGGCGGTCCTGCCGCACGGCCTCCGCGGCGGCCGCACCGCCCATCGAGTGCCCGAACACGCCGATCCGCCGCGGGTCGGCGGACGGCAGTCCCGGCTGCCGGAGCGCCGGGCGTCCGGTGGTCAGCTCCGAGGCGACGAAGCGGAGGTCGGCGACCCGGGCGGCGACCTCCTTCTGCTCGGCGGCGTCCCAGTCGGCCGGCTCGTCCTCCAGCACGCTGCGCACCACCCGGCCGTCGGGGAACTCGACGGCGGACGCGTCGTAGGTGTGGTCGAGCGAGGCGACCAGGTAGCCGTGCGCCGCCAGGTCCTCCGCCAGCGCCGTGCAGTTGCTGCGCCCGCCCTTGCGACCGTGGCCGAGCAGCAGCAACGGCAGCGCGCCCGGGAGCGCCGGCGCGCCGGTCCGCGCCGTGGGGCGCATCCGGGCGAGGGTTCCCGGGTCGAGGAAGGAGTCCTGCTCCATCACCTCCGCCACGCGCGCCGTGGTGTACGGCGCGCGCGGGCGCCCGGCGGCGCCCGTCGCGGGGTACCAGAGCTGCACCATCAGCTCGCGCGGCCGCGGTGCGGGGGCGAACGGGTCCTGCCGGCTCTCGTCGACCAGGTGTAGCGACACCGTGCCGACGGGGCGCCCCGCGGTCGGTGCCGGGAGGTCGATCGGCGCCGGGGCGCCGCCCGGCCCGGGCGCGGCCCCGGCGGCCGAGGCGGGCAGCGCGAGCGCCATGCCTCCCAACCCCGCGGCGGTCAGCAGCGAACGGCGCCGGATCATCGTCATCCACCCCTCGGGTCAACGGTCGTGACGTCGGATCACCCTAGGCGGGCGCGTCCCCCGGGGCCAGGGGTGTCTCACGGAGCGTCGCCCGTCGTGTGTTCCGGGGCCGGCGGATCAGGCGCCGGTGAGGGCGAGGCGGATCCAGCGCTGGGCCTCGGCGGTGGCGCGGTCGAGGGGGAGAACGCCGGGAGCGGTGGCGGCCTGGACGATCAGGCCCTTGAGCAGGCCGACCACCGCCGTCGCGGCCACGTCCGGGTCGACCTCCGGCCGCACCTCGCCGTCGGCCACGCCCTGGCGGACCACCTCGGCCGCCCAGTCGCGCGTCCGGGCGTCCAACCGCGCGACGGCGTCGGTGAGTTCGGAGGAACCGGCGAGCGCCTCGGCGCCCAGCACGACGAAGGCCCGGCCGAGGTCGGTCGGGTGCCGCACGCCGTCGAGGCACGCCTGGGCGAAGGCGCACAACTCCTGCACGGCGCCCGCGCCGCTGCGCTCCGGCGCGGCGGCGGCCATCGCCTCGGCGAGCGCCTCCTCCTGGAGCCGGGCCAGCAGGGCGCCCTTGGAACCGAAGTAGTGCGAGGCCAGGCCGCGGCTGAAGCCGGCCTCCTCGCCGACCCGGGCGAGGGTCACCCCGGCGCTCCCGTGCTCGGCGACCAGGCGCGCGGCGGCGGCGAGCAGCGCGTGCTCGGCCCGCGCGCGCCGTTCGGCCTGGGTGCGGCGCGCCGGCTCGGGGTGCTCCGCCGGTGCGGGGGAGGGGGCTGTCGGGGCATCGTGCGTGGGCATACCACCATGCTAGGGTGGAACTTGCTTGTTGAACAACAAGTAAGTTCGGATGGTGCGGCCGCCGATCGCGCCACCCCCTGTGGAAGGGAACCGGGATGACCGCCACGATGCTCGCCGGCCGGCTCGACGTCGCGAAGGGCGCCTTCGCCGTGGAAGAGGTGCCGGTGCCCACGCCGGGGCCGGGCCAGGTCCTCATCAAGGTCGGTGCCGCCGGCGTCTGCCTCTCCGACGTTCACCTGATCGAGGGCATGCTCAAGCCGCTGCACCTGCGCGGCGACAAGGTCACCCTCGGCCACGAGGTCGCGGGCACCGTGCACACCCTGGGCGAGGGCGTCACCACCGCCGCGGTCGGCGACCGGGTGCTGCTCCAGGCCGGGGAGAGCAGGAACGGCGTCGTCCTCACCCGGGGCGTCGACTACGACGGCGGCTGGGCCGAGTACGCGCTGGCCACCGTGGAGACGCTGGTGCCGATCCCCGACGAGCTGCCGTTCGAGCAGGCCTGCTTCATCCCGGACGCGGTCTCCACTCCCTGGGCCGCGATCACCGGCACCGGCGCCGTCCGCCCGGCCGAGGCCGTCGGCGTCTGGGGCGTGGGCGGGCTCGGCGCCCACGGCGTCCAGCTGCTGCGCAGCATCGGCGCCCACCCGATCGTGGCGGTCGACCCGCTGCCCGCCGCCCGCGAGCGGGCCCTGGCCTTCGGCGCCGACGCCGCGCTCGACCCGGGCGACCCGGAGTTCGCCGACCGGCTGCGCACCGCGACCCGCGGCCGCCCGCTGGCCGCCGCGTTCGACTTCGCCGGGGTGGCCCCGGTGCGCGAGCAGGCGATGGCCGCGCTCGGCGAGCACGGCCGCCTGGTGCTGGTCGGCCTGACCAACCAGCCGCTGACCATCACCAACGGCACCCTCGTCAGCTACCTGCGCCAGCAGATCCGCGGCCACTACGGCTCGGAGGGCAAGGACGTCGTCGACCTGGTCGACCTGGTCCGCGGCGGCCGCCTGGACTTCTCCCGCTCGGTGAGCGGCACCTTCCCGCTGGCCCGGGCCGCCGAGGCGGTCGAGGCCCTGGAGCAGAAGCAGGGCAACCCGATCCGGCTGGTCCTCACCCCCTGACCGGCCGGGTGGCGTAGCCTCCCCCCGTGGTGCGATGGGCACCGCGGGGGGAGGCTCGCATGCTCGGATGGTGGTTCGTGGTCACGGCTCCGGCCGACGGGGAGGCCGAGGGGGAGGTCCTCGCCAAGTGGGAGACCGGGCTCGGCGGCCTGGACTGGATCGCCGGCCTGGCCGCGGCCGGCCGCGCCGACCAGCTGCGCTTCGACGGCTACCCCCTGCGCTACACCGCCCGGGCCGGGGACGTCCTGCCGCTGCTCACCGACGGTTCGGCCTTCGACACCGGCGCGGGCGCCGACCACTGCCCGCGCGAGCTGCACCCCGAGCGGATCGCCGCCTGCCCGCCGGACGCGCTGCTGACCGTCGACGCCTGGGACCAGTCCTGACGCCCGGCGTCGAGCCCGGCCCTAACGCCCCGCGGCGGACCGGGCGGCGGCGCGTTTGACGGCCTCGCGGATCCGCGGGTAGCTGCCGCAGCGGCAGATGTTCTGGATCTGGTCGATGTCGGCGTCGGTGGGCGCCGGGGTGCGGCGCAGCAGGGCGACCGCCGTCATGATCTGGCCGGGCTGGCAGAAGCCGCACTGGGCGACGTCGCACTCCAGCCAGGCCTCCTGCACGGGGTGCAGGGTGTCGCCGTCGGCGAGGCCCTCGATGGTGGTGACCCGGCGGTCCGCGCAGTCCTTGACCGGCACGATGCAGGGCTGGACCTCCTCGCCGTCCAGGTGGCTGGTGCAGGCGCGGCAGACGCCGACCCCGCAGCCGTACTTGGGGCCGGTGACGCCGAGCTTGTCGCGCAGCACCCAGAGCAGCGGCATGTCGTCCGGTGCCTCGACGGTGACCGGCCGGCCGTTGAGGACGAAGGTGTGGCTGGGCATGGGCGGCGCGTTTCCTCGGGGTCGTCGTGGAGCGGGGTCGTCGTGGGGCGGGTTCGTCGCGGAGTGGGGTCGTGTGCGGCGGGGTCAGAAGTTGACCGGGAAGGAGCGCGGGGCGGTGCCGGTCGCCCGGGCGTAGGCGTTGGCGACCGCCGCCGAGGCCGCCGGGACGCCCAGTTCGCCGGCGCCGCCGGGCGGTCCGCCCGGCGGCAGCAGGTGGATCTCGACCACCGGCGGGCTGTGCTTCTGCCGCGCGTAGTGGAAGTCTCCGTAGCTGCCCTCGCGGACGGCGCCGTGGTCGATGTGGTTGCCGGCCTGGAGGATCACCGAGATGCCGTCGATCAGCGCGCCGGTCAGCTGGGCCTCCAGCCCGGTCGGGTTGATCACCGTGCCGAGGTCGGCGGCGATCACGGCCTTGGTGACCCGGGGCTGGGTGGGCTCCGAGGCGTCGAGTTCGACCAGGTAGGCGGTACGGCCGCCGTTCTCCGCGTGGTAGCCGACGCCCTGGGCCCGGCCGGGCGGCATGGCGCGGCCCCAGCGGCCGGCCCGGGCGACGGTGTCCAGGACGGCCCGCCCGGCCGGGTCGCGCAGCCGGGCGCGGCGGAAGGCCACCGGGTCCTCGCCGAAGCGGCGGGCCAGCTCGTCCGTCATGATCTCGTCGGCCACCCGCACGGTGCCGGAGTAGACGGAGCGCCAGCTGCCGGTGGGGATCGCCAGCGGGACCTCGGAGAGCACCTGGGTGGGGACGCCGACCTCGTACGGATTGTTCTGGCTGAGCAGGAAGAACGCCTGGGCGACCGAGAGCCCGGCGACCTGGAGCCGGAAGCCGGCGGCGGTGAGCGCCTCGCCGAGGCCGTGGCCGAAGTCGGTCCGCACGGTGGCGGCGCGGTGCTCGTAGCTGAGCACCTGGCCGAGCCCGTAGGTGGCGCGGATCCGGTGGTGGGTGGCGGGGCGCATCCGGCCGTGGCGCATGTCGTCGTTGCGGGTCCACATCAGCTTGACCGGGCGGCCGGCCGCGCGGGAGATCTGCGCGGCCTCCAGCGCGGCGTCGTAGAACAGCCGCCGGCCGAACGATCCGCCGCCGCGCACCACGTGGACGGTCACCGCGTCCTGCGGCAGGCCGAGCTCGGCGGCGACGGCCTGCTGGGCGACGACCGGCGTCTGCGCGGCGAACCAGAGCTCGGCGCGGTGGGGGCGGACGTCGGCGATCGCCGTCAGCACCTCCATCGGCGCGTGGTTGACGAAGGCGAAGTCGAACTCGCCGTCCACGTACTCGGTGAGCAGCGGCGGCACCAGGAACGGCGCGTGCGCGGCGCGCAGCTGCCGGCGGATGTCGGCGTCGGAGAGCGCGGCTACCGGGCCCGGGTGCCAGCTGGTGCGCAGCGCGTCGCGGGCCCTGAGCGCCTGGTCGAACGTTTCGGCGAGCACGGCGACCCCGCTCGGGACGGTCACCACGGCGAGCACCCCGGGCATGGCGCGGGCGGCGGAGGCGTCCAGGGTGGCCAGGGTGCCGTTGATGGTGGTGGGGCGGGCGACGACGGTCGGCACCGCGCCGGGCACGGCGAGGTCGCCGGTGTACCGGGCGCGGCCGGTGACGATGTCGCGGGCGTCGATCCGGCCGGTCGGGCGGCCGATCACCCGGCGCTGCCCGTCCGGTTTCGGGACTGCGGGGACGGCGGGTGCCGCGACGGTGGCGGCCGCGGCGGCGAGTTCGCCGTACCCGGCCCGGCGGCCGTCGGGGGCGAGTACGGCGGAGTCGGCGGTGCGCAGGGTGCCGGCCGGCAGCGACCAGCGCAGGGCGGCCGCGGTGACCAGCCGGGCGCGGGCGGCGGCGGCCACCGCGCGCACCGGGTCGTAGAGGGTGCGCACCGAGTTGGAGGCGCCGGTGAGCTGATTGAACAGCAGGTCGGGGCGGCTGTCGGAGAGCGGGACGTCGACGTCGGCGAGCCGGGCGTCGAGCTCCTCGGCGACCATCATGGCGACCGTGGTGGTGAGGCCCTGGCCGACCTCCAGGCGGGGCAGGTGGAGGACGGCGCGGCCGGCCGCGGTGATCTCCAGGACGAGCAGGTGGGCGGTGGGCAGCCCGGCGACCTGGAGGGCCTGGCCGAGGTCGAGGATGTCGGGGATGCCGGGCAGGCCGAGCAGCGGCGAGGCGGCGGCGGTCCCGCTCCCGGCGGCCTCGCTCCCGGCGGCCTCGCCCGCTTCACCGGCCTCGGCGGCCCGGGCGGCGGCGGGGGCCGCGGCGTCCAGTCCGGCCCGGGCGGCGACGGTGAGGGTCGGCGCGGCGAGCAGGTAGGTCAGGAAGCGGCGGCGGGCCGTGGCGCCGGCCCGCTGTTCGGCGGCCGGGCCGGTGCCGCCCGGGGGCGCGGTGGAGGTGCTGATGGGGAGAGCCCTTCTCGCCGG